>DATJTR010000450.1:0-3528 GCA_035503215.1 Pirellulales bacterium | reverse complement strand
ACGTGAACGATCAGCCGGCCATGATCGACCAAGGGGGACATGGCCGTGCCATACAGGGGCGAGGTGTGCTTGAACTGCTTGGCGAAATCCTTGCGCCACTTCAGCTCGCCGCTGGCCGCGTCCCAACAAGAGAGAATGCCGCCGATGCCGAGGGTGAACAGGCGGCCGTCGGCCACCACCGGAGTGCTTTTGGGTCCTTTGCCGTGGCCGGCCGCCTGCGGATTCACTTCGTACGGCGCGGGATAGCTCTTGCGCCAAATCTCCTTGCCGTCGGCCTGCGACAGGGCGCGGACCACTTCCTGATCGATCTGGCGACTGAAGATAAACACCCGATCGCCCGCCACGACAGGCGAGGAGTGGCCGAGGCCGACTTCGATCTGCCACTTCTGTTCGAGTTCGGCCGGCCAAGCCTTGCGGGGAGCCAGGTCCAATGCGACGCCGTCGCGGCCGGCACCGCGCCATTGCGTCCAATCTTCGGCCGCCCCGAGCGGGCGCGCGGCCCACAACAGGGACAAACCAAGAACGAAAACAGCAATCCGGGTCGCCATGCGCTTCGTGCGTGAAAAGAGAGGTCCGCCGCCTGGCCGCCGGTCCACTCGAGCTCCGTGGGTCGAGCGTGCCGGGCGATACGCCGCTGGGCAATCGATCGAAGTTCCGCCGCCACCGGGCGCCGCACAGGGCCTGCCTGGACGCCCGCTTGCCGGTGACCGTAGACGCTTTATTGTAAAAGCCGATTGCGGTGTCAGCCAGCCGGGCGGGAGACGCGGGGGGCCACGACCTCGGTCGTCGAGACGGACAGAGGCCGGTTTTCCCATGGAAAAATGCCGGCCCGATGCGACCGGGGCAGGGTTTTCAGCCGAGCGGGCATTTGCCACAATTTTGGTTTGCCTTGGCCCGGCACGGCGATTTCGGCCTTCAACTCTAGCGGCCGTGCGGCAACGGCCAGTGGAATCACCCCATGATCGTCGGCATCGCGAAAGAATCGTTTCCCGGCGAACGCCGCGTGGCGCTCGTGCCGGGCCTGGTGCCGACGCTCACGAAGGCGGGGCTCGAAGTCGTCGTCGAGCCGGGGGCGGGCAGCGCGGCCGGTTTTACCGACGAACAATATATTGAGAAGGGAGCCCGCATCGCCGCCGATCGGGCCGAAGCGTTTCGCGCCGATTGCCTGCTGGCCGTGCGCACGCTGGGAGCCAATCCCGAGGCAGGCCTGGCCGATCTCGAACTCTTGCACGCGGGCCAAACCGTGATCGCCATGGCCGATCCGTTGGGCCGGCCGGCCGAAGCGCAAAAACTCGCCGAGCGCGGCGTGACGCTGTTCGCATTGGAACTGATTCCCCGCATCACGCGGGCGCAAAGCATGGACGTGCTCAGCTCGCAGGCCACGGTGGCCGGCTATCGGGCCGTGCTGCTGGCGGCCCTGGCCCTGCCCAAGATGTTTCCCATGATGACCACCGCCGCCGGCACGCTGACGCCGGCCAAAGTGTTCATCGTCGGCGCCGGCGTGGCTGGCTTGCAGGCGATCGCCAGCTCGCGCCGCTTGGGCGCGGTGACCAGCGCCTACGACGTGCGGCCGGTGGTGAAAGAACAGGTGCAAAGTCTGGGAGCGCGGTTTGTCGAGTTCGATCTGGCCGGCGGCGACACGCAGACGACAGGCGGCTACGCCAAGGCGATGGATGAAGAGTTTTATCGCCGGCAGCGCGAAATGATGAAGCGCGTCGTGGCCGAAAACGACGTGGTGATCACGACCGCCGCCGTGCCGGGCCGGCAGGCGCCGACGCTGGTCACGGCCGAAATGGTGGCAGCGATGGCTCCCGGCTCGGTCGTCGTCGATGCCGCGGCCGAACGGGGCGGCAACTGCGAACTGACGAAACCCGGCGAAACGATCACGGTCGGCGGCGTGACGATTCTCGGCCCCACGAATCTGCCTTCCGACGTGCCGAACCACGCCAGCCAGATGTTCGCCAAGAACGTCGTCACGTTCCTTCTGCACCTGGTGAAAGACGGCCAGTTCGCGATGAATCTCGACGACGAAATCACCCGCGAAACGCTGGTGACCCGCGACGGGAAGGTGGTGCATCCGCGAGTGGGAGCACAGCCGGCGTGACGGTGAGGCGCGTCGAGCGGGAGGATCAAACGGCCTGTTGTATACAACGGACGAGGAAGTTTTACCGCGGAGGACGCAGAGGAACACAGAGGTCGGAGAGAAAACGCGCAAGCACTGCCATGGATTCCCTGACGTCCGAAGTAGATCGATCAACGCTTTAATCAAACTACCACTCAGCTTCTCTTCATCCAGTCTGCATATCCTCTGCGACCCTCTGCGTCCTCCGCGGTAAAAATTCTTCGTCTCATGATTGAAACGTAGCGGCATGCCATCCTTTCGGGGTTCAAAACCCGAACGCTTCCGCGTGTTGCCGGCGGGCCGTGGCGGTGCGGTCGCGGAAATCGGCCATGCCGGGCAACTCGGTGTAGAACTTGGCCGTGGGATCGACGCCGAGCGTTTCGTTCCGCTCGATGAAGGCGCGCAATGCCGGTTGATTGCCGACGCGCGGCAACACGACGAGCCACGTCACCGCCGCAGTCGCGGCAGCGGCGAACAAGAAAACGGTTCCTGACCCCTTTTTTGGGTTAGCGGAGAGCGGCGGCGGCATCGGGAAAGACCTTTTCGAACATCAGCCAGGACATCGCCAGGCTGAGGACCAGGTTCAACGTTTGCCCGCAGACGTAGAGCACGAGCGGCTTGCCGCCGACGAGAAAGCGGGCGAGAGCACGAAAGTTCGTGTCCAGGCCGATGCTGACGAAGGCCAGGCAGAAGAACCAGCCGCGCAGCACTTCCGACGTGCCGGAACTGACGGCCCCGGCGACCGCTTCGCCTTCCGGCCCACGCGAGGCGATGAAGCTGAATAGCAGCGAAGCGGCGACGAAGCCGAGCACGAACTTGGGAAAGCGGCGCCAGATTTCCAGCAGGCTGGGACGCGGGGCGGTGGGATCGCGCTCGACCGACGTGACCCAGTAGACCGCCACGCCAAAAGCCACCGCGCCGATCAGCACGTTTTGAATCATCTTGACCGTCGAGGCGACCGCCAGCGCGCTATCGCCCAGCATCGCCCCGGCGGCGGCCACGGCACCCGTCGAGTCGATGGTGCCGCCGATCCAGGCGCCGGCCAGCACCGGATCCATGCCCAAGCGGGCGATCGCCCAAGGCATGGCGACCATCATGGCGACGGTGAAGGCCAGCGACAGACCGATGGCTAGCGAGAGCTCTTCCTTCTTCGCCCGACAGGCGGCGGCCGTGGCGATGGCGGCCGACACGCCGCAGACCGACATGTCGGCACAGATCACCATGTTCAGCGAACGCGATTCGATGCGGAGAATCCTTTGGCCGAAGATGTAGGTCGTGACGAGCACGACCGGCGTCACGATCCAGGAGACGCAAATACCGGGCAATCCGAGAGCCAAGAGCAGGTGAAACAGTATCTCGGCCCCCAAAAGCACGAGGCCGGTCTTGATGTAGAACTCGGTCTGAAT
>DATJTR010000449.1:0-11957 GCA_035503215.1 Pirellulales bacterium | reverse complement strand
CCGCCCGCTAGCGATTGGCCTTCAGCGCGATCGCCGCGCGCACCTCGGGCAGGGGATACTCGATGATCGGGACGCTCGAACCGGCCAGCTCGCGCAGCCGGCGATATCCTCGCGTAATCAGCCGCTCGCGTTCGGCGACGTAGGCCGGGTCGAGCTGCCGCTTATCGAACGGTCCCTCGACGGCAATCGGCGAAAACCCCTCGTCGACGATGAACTGTGCCAGTACCGGATTGCAGCGGATGTGCCGCTCCTTGGTCGTGTGCAGCACTTCGGGATCGATCTGGCCGATGACGTAGCGGAGGTACAAATCGCTGTCGGCCAGTTCGGCCACGTCGCCGCCACACACGTCGCAGAGATAACCTTCTTCGCACTTGGCCATAATCGAGTAGGCCGGCCGATGATGTGTCATCCTGCCGACTGGACTAAAGTCCCAGCAGATCGTTCATCGAATACAGGCCGGGTTCTTGACGGGCGACGAACTTGGCCGCCGCCAGGGCACCGTGGGCATAACAATCGCGGTTCGACGCCCGCACGGTCAGTTCCAACGTTTCGCCCAGCATGCCAAACACGATCGTATGCTCGCCGGGGTTGTCGCCGGTCCGCAGGGCATGATAGCCGATCTCGCCATGCGGCCGCTTGCCGGGGCGTCCATGCCGGCCATGCTGCTGGTTTTTTTGTCCCATGACCTCGGCAATCAGTTCGCCGAATTTGAGCGCCGTCCCGCTCGGCGCATCCTCTTTGAACCGGTGATGCCGCTCGATGATTTCGACGTCGGCCCCGGTCGAATGGTCCTTCAGCACGCGGGCCGCCATCTGCACCAGCTTCATCGCCAGGTTCACGGCCAGGCTCATGCTCGGCGCCCACAACAGCGGAATCGAGCGGGCCGCATCGCGGACATGCCCCCGCTGGACCTCTTCCAACCCCGTCGTGGCCAGCACCAGCGGAATCTTGCTGGCCCGACACGTCGCCAGCACGGCCTCGGTGCCGTCGGGCGTGGAGAAATCGATCATCGCCTCGACCGGCTGCGACAGCGTGGCGGAAAGTGGCACGCCGATCGGCCCAATTCCGGCGACTTGCCCGGCGTCGCTGCCGAGTTGCGGATGGCCGGCCGCCTCGAGGGCGGCGACGATCTCGAGCTCTTTGTCGGCATGGCCCAAAGCCACGAGGCGTTGCCCCATGCGGCCGGCCGCTCCATTGATGGCGATACGAATCGGTTTCATGTCTGCGAAAACCGGGCTCGACGTGGCGTGCCGGGTATTAACTGTAGAGCTGGATGGCTTTAACGATCTCGTCCAATTCGTTCGAGACCGCCACCGCCCGATTGGCGAACGCCGCCCGTTTCACGCCGCGCGATCCGAGGACCTTGTTGAACATGTCCTGGTCGGTGGTGTGATAGGCGACCGTGGCGTCGGGATCTTTGAGCTGGTGCCCGGTGAGAATGCAGACGACCTGCTCATCGGGCCCGATCACCCCTTCGGACACCAGCAGCTTCGCCCCGGCCACGCTGGCGGCGCTGGCCGGCTCGCAGCCGAGGCCGCCGGCGCCGACTTGAGCCTTGGCATCCAGGATTTCCTGATCGCTGACCTCGCGGACCACCCCCTGGCAAACGTCGAGTGCCCGCAGGCATTTGTCGAGATTGACCGGGCGATTGATTTCGATGGCGCTGGCGATCGTCGAAGCCCGGCGTCGGGCGCGGTCCAGCTCGGCATAGTAGCCGGCGGTGATCGACACGTCAGGCTCGCCGCCGTTCCAGCGCAGCTTCCGCTTTTCGAACAATTCGTGCAGCGTGTTGGCCCCGGCGGCATTGATCACCGCCAGCCGCGGCACGCGGTCAATCAGCCCGATCTCCTTCAATTCGGCGAACGCTTTGCCGAAGGCGCTGGAATTGCCCAGATTCCCGCCGGGGACGACGATCCAGTCGGGCACCTGCCACCGCAGTGCTTCCAGCACCCGGTACATGATCGTTTTTTGACCTTCCAGCCGGAACGGATTGACGCTGTTGACCAGGTAGATGCCCAACTGCTGCGACACTTCGCGGACCCGGCCCATGGCGTCGTCGAAGTCGCCAGCGATCTGGACGGTCAGCGCGCCGTAATCGAGGGCTTGCGACAGTTTGCCATGCGATATCTTGCCCGAGCCGATAAAGATGACCGCCTTCATGTACTTGGTCACGGCACAGTACAGGGCGAGCGAAGCGCTGGTGTTACCGGTCGAAGCGCAGGCGGCCCGCGCGGCACCGATCGTCCGCGCATGGGTAAACGCGGCCGACATGCCGTTGTCTTTGAAACTGCCGGAGGGATTCAGCCCCTCGTATTGCAGAAACAGCCGCTTGGGCGCGAGGCCGATGTATTTTTCCACGCCCGCCGACGGAGCCAGCAAGGTTTGCCCTTCGCCGACGGTCACCACGTGTTCGGGGCGGGCGAACGGCAACAGTTCGTGAAACCGCCACACGCCGCTAAAGCACAGCGGATCATAGCGCCGCGACCATTTTCGCTCGAACCAATCGAGTGAGTCGGGCGGCCGGCAGCGGCTCCAGTCGTAAGCCACGTCCAACAGTCCACCGCACGCGGGGCAGGCCGTGTGGACCTCGTCGATGCCATACGTGGCGGCGCAGCGCGGCACGATGCATTTCTGAAAGGCGACGTCGGTCATGGCGGCAACGCTAATGGCTCACTGCTCCACGATTTACGCTTCGACCAGCCTGGGCGATTGGGTCACTGCCCGACCTGGTTTTTGCCGGCATCGGGTCCCGACTGAAGATGAACCCATCTAGTTTATGACACCGCTCCCCGGCCAGCAAGCGAGCGCGGCTTGCTCCATTTTCCCGGTACTTGCGCCGACTGGACGTCGTTTGCGCCAGGGACAATCAGACTGATCTTGGGTCATCCCCGCGATTACTGGTAGATTCGTCGCCGGTCGCCGCGACCGGAACGTCGCGGCCGAGTTCCCGAGAAGGATCGCCAGCAATGTCTCTCGTACCAAAAAACGGCTGGCAACCGTTGGGCATTCGCCGGCGGCTGGTCGAAGACCTGTTGGCGATATCACAACGGCTACCACTCTTCCCACTGGAACGAGAGTTCGAGCTGGGCCAGTTGGCGGCGCTGCGCGCGGCGTCGAACCCGCGTATCTCTTGGGTCGCGTTGTTCGTCAAAGCCTATGGTCTGCTGGCGGCCGACATCGTCGAGCTGCGGCAAACCTACATGCAGCTACCCTGGCCGCATCTGTTTCAGCACGATCACAGCGTGGCCATGGTGGCGGTCAACCGCAGCACGCCCGAGGGAGACCGGCTGTTCTGGGGCCGCTTCACCGCCCCCGAAAAGCTGGCGCTGGCCGAAATCCAGGCGCAGCTCGACCAGTACAAACACGATCCGATCGAGGAAACATTCCGTCGCCAGATTCGGTTCAGCCTCTTTCCCCGCCCGCTCCGCCGCCTCGGCTGGTGGATGACGCTGAATCTGTCGGCCGAGCGCCGGGCGCGACGGATTGGCACGTTCGGCCTGTCGACGGTGGCCGGCTTGGGAGCCATCAACCGCTTTCACCCCACCTGCACCACCACCAGCTTCACCTACGGCCCACTTTCGGCCGACGGCCGCACGCTGGTGACCGTGGTTTACGATCACCGCGTGATTGATGGCGCACCCTTGGCCCGGGCGTTGGCCGAACTGGAGGCGATTCTGCAGGGCCCGATCGCCGACGAGCTGACTGCCATGCAGCGGCGGGTGTCGGCGGCTTGAATCGAGGCAACGGCCAAAGTCGCCGCCAAAGCGAGCCGCGAATCTTGGCGGTCACTGCGTTCGGCGACCATTACGTGCCGATACGACGATGCTCAGCTGGCAACGGTGATCTTCTCGCCTTCTTGCCACTGATTGCCGTCTCGGACCACGCGCCGGTAGAGCGTGTCGCGTTCGATCGGCTCGCGCCCGGCCTCGCGGATCAGACGGCAAATCTCTTCCACCGAAAGAATCTCGGGCGTCTTGGCCCCGGCGTCGTGATAGATCAATTCGTGCCGCACCGTGCCATCGAGATCGTCGGCGCCAAAAGCGAGTGCCGTCTGCGCGGTGCCGATGCCCAGCATGATCCAATAGGCTTTGATATGGTCGAAATTGTCGAGCATCAGCCGGCTGACCGCCATCGTCCGCAGATCGACGATTCCCGACGGCTTTTTGATGTGGGCTAGCCCGGTGTTGTCGGGATGGAACGCCAATGGAATAAAGGTTTGAAAGCCGCCGGTTTCGTCTTGCAGCTCGCGCAGGCGGACAAGGTGGTCGATGCGGTGATAGGCGTTTTCCAAATGGCCGTAGAGCATCGTGGCGTTCGACCGCAGGCCCAGCCGGTGGGCAGTGCGATGGATGTCGATCCAGCGGCCGGCGTCGGCCTTGTGCTCGCAAATTCTGTCCCGCACCTCGGGATGGAAAATCTCGGCCCCGCCGCCCGGTAGACTGCCGAGACCCGCCTCGATCAGCTCTTCGAGGATCTCGCCGACCGGGCGCTTCGTCTGCCGAGTGAACCAGTCGAGTTCGACGCCGGTCCAGGCCTTCAGGTGCAAGCGGGGATAAGCCTGGTGCAAGATGCGAATGACGTTGACGTACCACTCATAACGCATCTGATGGTGCAGGCCACCGACGATGTGCATCTCGGTCGCCCCGCAGTCGACCGCTTCCCGTCCGCGGGCCAGAATCTGCTCGTCCGACATCAAATAGCCTTTGTCGCTGCGCAAGTCGGACCGGAAGGCGCAAAACACGCAGCGATACAGACAGATGTTCGTCGGATTCAGGTGGGTATTGATGTTGTAGTAGGCCGCGTTACCGTTCTTCCGCTCGCGGACCAAATTAGCCAGCTCACCCACCTCGTTCAACGGCACATCGGGCTGTTCGAGAAACAACCCGTCGTCGAAGGTCAAACGCTCGCCCGCCTCGACCTTGCGGCGGATCGTCTCGAGCGTCGGCTGCGGGGCACGGATCATGGCAAATCTCTGTTTAGCGGAGGCGGGTAAACTCGGGCAGCGGTCCGGCGGCTTTCTACAAATCTAGCTCACGCACCGTCAGGGCTCCAAGGCCTGCCGGCCCGGCGGACTCCCGGCTTTAAATCAATAAATCGAGGGTCCCTACGAGTAGCAAACCGATGCTCACTACGGCGTTAACGTTGAAAAAAGCCTGGTTCACCCGGGTCAAATCGTCGGGCCGGACCAACGAATGCTCATAAACCAAGAGGACCGCCACCGCGACGACGCCGATGCCGAAAACCCAACCGAACAGCGGAAAAACGACCGGCAGCAAGGCTAACAGCACCACCATTCCCGCGTGGCAGGCCGCCGCCAGCCGCAGCGCCCCGCGCACCCCCAGCCGGACGGGAATGCTCGACAGCCGGGCCTCGCGATCGAATTCGACGTCCTGGCAGGCATAAATGACGTCAAAGCCCGCGACCCACAGCAGTACCGCACCGCCCAGCACCAAGGCCGGCAGTAAATCGGCTGGGTTGGCCTCGACCGCCTCACCGCGCAGCGCGATCCAGGCCGACACGGGGGCCAGCATCAGCGACGCCCCAAGCCAGAAATGCGCCAAGCTCGTGAATCGTTTGGTAAAGCTGTAACCGCACAAAAATGCCAACACCGGCACCGAGAAATAGAGCGGCAGACGATTCGGCAAAAACAGCAATGTTGCCGCCACGAAGCCAATGGCCGAGGCGGCTGTAAACGCCGCCACGCTGCCGGTCGAAAGCAAGCCAGCCGGCAAGTGCCGCCCGGCAGTGCGCGGATTCTGCGCGTCGATCCGCCGATCGACCAGCCGGTTGAAAGCCATCGCGGCGCTGCGGGCGGTAACCATGCAGAGCAGAATTCCCAACCACTGCCGCCAGCCAATCGTCCCGCCGCCATCCGACCGGGCTGAAACGCTCCAGGCCATTACTCCCGAGAGCAGGGCAAACGGCAAGGCAAACAGCGTGTGGCTGAAGCGGATCATCTCCAGAATCAGCCGCAGCCGAGTGAACGGCGTATCGCGTTTTTCCAAAGCGGTGCTCATCGAGATCGGGCGTTTTCCAGAATCTAGAGAAGGATCAGGCCCCGGGTGTTGCCGCGGCAGATTTCTGACCGACGTACAGCGTGGCAATGCCGAACGTCAGGCTGTAATACCGCACCGGATCGAGTCCGGCGGCTCGCATCCGCTCGGCCAGCGCCTCCCCCTGCGGAAATTGCCCGACGCTTTCGGGTAAATAGTTGTAAGCATCACAAGGATTTCGGGCCAAGAACTGGCCGATCCTCGGCAGCACGTGCCGGAAGTACCAGCCGTAAATCGCACCCAGCGGTTGCCAGGTGGGCGTCGAGAATTCGAGCACTGCCACGCTGCCGCCGCGGCGGCAAACGCGGGCCATTTCGGCCAACCCGCGATCGGTATCGCTTACGTTTCGCAGGCCGAAGGCGACCGAGACGATCTGGAAACTCTCGCTCGCAAAGGGCAAGCGCTCGGCGTCGGCCGCAACGAACGTCAGCCGAGCGGCATCGGCACGGCGCCGCTTGGCTTCGCCGACCTCCAGCATCGGCCGGCAAAAATCGGCCCCCACGATCGGCGTCTCTCCACCCGCGGCCCGGTGGTAGGCCAAGGCCAAATCGCCGGTGCCGGTACACACGTCCAGAATCGGGTCTGTCCCCGCGGGCCGCACGCGTCGCACCGTTCGCCACCGCCAATAATAATCGACCCCCAAGGACAACAGATGGTTCAAAAAGTCGTAGCGCGCGGCAATCTCGCCAAACATCCGCTGCACGCGGCTAGCCGATTTGTCGACGGCCGAACTCGGTGGGGGTAATTGATCGGTGAGCATGAAAGATTAACCGTAGCAGTCGAGCGGAAATAACAACTCACACGATTTTCGCCGCCAGGCCATATTCTTGCCAGCGGCGGGCGACCAGGTCAGCCACTTCGCGACTGGCGATCAGTGGGGCAGGGGAGGCCACCGCGCGTTCGCCAGCCAGCTTGCGCGTGGCATCGATTCCCATTTGGCGACCGACCCCTGGATAGTCGAAGGCGTGATCGGCTGCCCCGGCCGGCCCTTCGCGAACGAACATGTCGCGGCCAGGATCGACATTTCCGCCGACCCGTCGCCAGACTTCGGCCGGATCGTGAACATCGACCTCCTCGTCAACGACCACCACGAATTTTACTGCCGCCAGGGCCGGCACCCCCCACAGCGCGCTGGCCGCCCGGCGGGCCCCGAGTGGAATGGCTTTCTTGATCGAAACAAAAGCAAAGCGATCATCGCCGCCCCCGCCGGGCAGCGAATAGTCCACCAATTCGGCGATTGCCCCTTTGACCAGCGGCAGCAAAAGCCGCTCGCTTGCCTTACGGATCACAGCCGTCTCGCCGCGATCGCTGCCGGCGACCATCACCGGCAGCATGCAGCCAGAACGCTCGGTGATCGCTTCGACCACAAGCACCGGGGCCTCGACCGGCGCACGATAATGCGGACCCGTGGCGCCGGCCAGCGTGACCGACACCGGCGCCACCGAGGGATCCAAATATCCCTCGATCACCATGTCGGCCTCGGCCGGAACGTCGATCGGCTGCGTCCGGCAGCGCACGACGTCGAGCGCCGTGCCGCAAACCACGGCCAACCATTCATAGGCGTCGCATCCGCCTGTCGCTTCGGTCGCGGCCACTGGAGTCGCGGCCGCGATCCTCCATGTTGGATCGCCTCCCAAAATCGCCGCCACCGGCAGACGCTGCCCGGCATCCCGGGCCGCTTGCCACAACCGCGTCCAATCGCCCGCACCGTCGTCTACCACCGCCAACTGCGGACCGATTGCGCGGTCTGCCGACGGATCCTGCCGGCCATCGCCCGGCCGTAGGGCATCGAGCGGCACCAGCCGAGCCGGACTCACATGCCGCACGCCGGCCGAATCGGCCGAGACGACCAACGCTCCGCTGATCGAGGGGCCCGTCTCCTCGGGCCACGAACGGATCAGAGCCAGGGGCGCGAGATCGATATCGCGCGGCAACCGCACGATCTGCTGGACTGCTCCGCTGCGAACCGTTTTGGGCCGCAGCCGCTCGGCCGCCGTTTCCGGCGCCGACCGCAAGCGGTCCAGCCAGCCGCCGGCCGTGCTCTGCCGCAGCAGGGTTTCGGTCCGCACCGCGAGTTCGTCGAGCCCGCCGATCGAGAGCATTTGGCACGCCCGCGCCGGGGTGGCCAACAGGTTTGCCACCCTGGGCAGCTTGCTGCCGCGCACCCGGTCGAAGAGCAGGGCCGGAGCGCCGGCATCGGCCGCTCGGCGGACGATTTCCGCCAGTTCTTCGCCAGGATCGACTTCGCCGCCGATGCGCACCAAGTCGCGCTGGCTGGCCAGCATCTCCAAAAAATCGCTCAAGCGTCGCGCCATCGCGGCATTGTAGCGGGTCGGGGGTGGCTTGTTATATTCAAAATCGCCGCAGCTCCCGCGCTCCTTAGGGCCAAAGTCGATGGAAATCCGTGCTCACTTTCTTCCGCAGTTGATTTCCCCCGGCGAACTGGCGGGCGGAGTGTCGGTGGTGATCGATGTCTTGCGCGCCACGACCACCATCACCGCGGCGCTGGCCGCCGGTGCCGGCGAGGTCATCCCTTGCCTGGAAGTCGAGGATGCCCGCCGAACGGCCGCGAACCTGCCCGCCGGCCAGGCGGTCTTGGGAGGAGAGCGTGGGGGAGTGAAGATCGAGGGCTTCGACCTCGGCAATTCCCCTTGCGATTTCACGGCCGCCACGGTGGGCGGAAAATCGGTCGTCTTCACCACGACCAACGGCACGCGGGCCATGCTCCACTCCCGCGAGGCCGACGAAGTGTGGCTGGCAGCTATCGTCAATCTGTCGGCCGTCGTCAGTCGCTGCCAGGAGCGCGCTCGGATCGATCTCGTATGTGCTGGCACGGGTGGCCGGATTACTCGCGAAGACGTGCTGCTGGCCGGTGCGATCGCCGCCCGCTTGACCGCCTCTGCCAGCGGCGCGAGCCAGGCTGTGGCGGTGCTCAACGATCAAGCGGCATTGGCCCGGGCTGCCTGGCTCCAGGCGGTTGCGGAACTGGGCAGCGAGCCGCTGCCGGTTCGGCTGCGCCGCGAACTGCGCGCGACCCAAGGGGGCCGCAACCTGGCCAAGCTGAACCTTGAAGCCGACCTGGCCGACGCGGCCGCGGTCGATCGCTACTCCATCGTGCCGCGATTCGATGTCCGCTTGGGACGCATTACGGCCGTTTAGCGGCCCTCGATCCCCACTTACTCGCTGCCGACAGGCCGGGTAAACTTGTCCCTTTCAGCCCAGCCTGCCAGCCACGAAGCGGGGGGCCGGAACTTTCTTTCGCCGTGTGCCCGCCACGCTGGGCCGGAGATTTCAGATGCCGCTCGACATGGACAAATTGGTTTCGCTGTGCAAGCGACGAGGATTCTTGTTTCAGTCGAGTGAAATCTACGGCGGGCTGAATGGTTTCTGGGATTACGGCCCTTTGGGAGTCGAGCTGAAACGCAACGTGAAAGAAGCCTGGTGGCGCGACATGGTCAGCGGCCACGACGACCGCACCACGCTCCCCGGCGCTCCTGAGCCGTATGAAATGACCGGTCTGGATTGCACGATCATCATGCATCCGCAGGTCTGGAAGTGCTCGGGCCATTACGATCTGTTTCACGACTTCATGGTCGATTGCCGCGAGAGCAAACGCCGTTATCGGCACGACCAGGTACGCGGCCGCTGGGTCGAAGCCAAGGGGCAGCGAATCTTCGTCGCCTCGCAAGAAGGGGGCGAGACCGGGCTGGCCGAAACCGAGCAGCGGGCCCTCAAGTTCTTCAATTTGCGAGCCAAGAACGCTGAGGAGCTGGCTTGGCAAGGGCCGCTCGTCTCGCTGACCACCGTGGCCGATTTTTCGCTCGTTTTGGGCCCCGACGCCAAAACGCTCGGCACGCTGACCGAGCCGCGCGAATTCAACTTGATGTTCAAAACCTATGTCGGCGCGCTGAGCGGCGAAGAGGGAGCGGCCTTTCTGCGTCCCGAAACGGCCCAGGGAATCTTTGTCAACTTCAAGAACGTGCTCGACAGCTCGCGGGTTCGCGTGCCGTTCGGCATCGGCCAGGTCGGCAAAAGCTTCCGCAACGAAATTACGCCGCGCAACTTCACCTTTCGCTCGCGCGAATTCGAGCAGATGGAAATCGAGTTCTTCTGCCATCCCAAAAGCTCCCCCGACTGGTACCGCTATTGGCGCGACCGCCGATACCGCTGGTATCTGGACCTGGGATTGGCCGGCGACCACCTGCGGCTACGCGATCATGACCGCGATGAATTGAGCCACTATTCGTGCGGCACGGCGGATATCGAGTACGCGTTTCCCTTCCTGCCCCCGGGCGAATTTGGCGAGTTGGAAGGAATTGCCCACCGCGGTGATTTCGATCTACGCAGCCACATGGAAGGAAAGCTGGCGCGAAAGGGGGACGAACTGGTCGTCGAAGAAGGGGCCGACGGCAAGCCCCGTCACCGCGGCAGCGGCAAAGACCTCAGCTACCGGGACGATCTGACTGGCGAGCGCTACGTGCCGCACGTCATCGAACCTTCGGCCGGCGCCGACCGGGCGACGTTGGCCTTTTTGTGCCAGGCCTATACCGAAGACATGGCCCCCGACGAAAATGGCAAGCCGACCGAGCGGGTGGTGATGAAATTCCATCCACGGTTGGCACCGATCAAGGCGGCCGTGTTTCCTCTGGTCAAGAAAGATGGCATGCCGGAAATCGCCGAGCAGATCTATCGCGAGCTGAAGCCGCGGTTCCCCGTGTTTTATGACGAGAAAGGAGCGGTCGGCCGCCGCTATCGCCGCCAGGACGAAGCCGGCACGCCCTATTGCATTACCGTTGACGGACAAACCCTGCAGGACCAGACCGTAACGATCCGCGATCGCGACAGCCTGAAACAGTGGCGGCTGAAAGCCGGTGACTGCGCGGCCGAGCTCGAACGGCTCCTGCGCGGCTGACGATACGCCGTGCAGTTCGAAGCCCCTTCCTTTTTCCGCCAGCGGGCGGCCGGATTCTTTTCATGATTCCCACTTTGGCCCAGGTATCGACGCTCAACTCTGCGTTCGAGAAGGACGTCGAAGACTACGCCGCCGGCGCTTGCCGCTCACTCGAGCTCTGGCTGGGCAAGCTGGAAGGATATCTGGAAAAACACTCCGTCGACGACGTGCGCCGCCTGCTTGCCGAGCACGAAATGAATGCCCCGGTGGCCAGTTTTCAGGGGGGATTGCTCACCAGCCAAGGAGACTTTCGCCGTCAGCACTGGGAAAGCTTCGCCAACCGGCTCTCTCTCTGCCACACGCTGGGCGTTTCAACCCTGGTCGTCGTGGGTGACTTCGCCGGCCAGCTCACTGAAACCGATTTCGAGCGGACGCGGCACTCGCTCACCGAGGCGGCCCAGCGCGCGGCCGATGCCGGGGTACGAATCGCGCTGGAGTTTCAAGGCCGAGCGTCGCTGGCCAACAACTTGCAGACCGCCGCGGCCCTAGTTGCCGAAACGGGGCATCCCGCCTTGGGAATCTGTTTCGACGCGTTTCACTACTACGTCGGCCCGAGCAAGCTGGAAGACTTGGGTTACCTGACGACCGAAAACCTGTTTCACGTTCAGCTCTGCGATTTAGCACAGATCCCGCGAGAATTGGCGGCCGATGCTGACCGCATCCTGCCTGGCGACGGCGATTTTCTGCTCGAGCCGATCGTGGCGCATCTCCGCGCGATTGGCTATGCAGGGCCGGTCGCGGTGGAATTGATGAATCCGAATATCTGGCAGATTCCGGCCCGACAGTTCGGCGAAATCGCCATGACGGCCCTGCGAAAAGTGCTCGGCCAGGCCAGCATGACGTAGCCGGGCGTCTCGCCGGCGGCGCAAGGCATCGCCACGGGGTGCGCCCGTCGTCTCACATGGCCAGGCAGCGTCAGGTGAGAATGCGCGTCAATTCGTCGCGCAGCGTCT
>DATJTR010000448.1:0-3838 GCA_035503215.1 Pirellulales bacterium | reverse complement strand
GCAACCATTTCGGGTGGCTGCAGGCGAGCAGAAGCGAGCGAAACGGTCGCTCGGCCGCCGGCCGGAATGGGGCGCAGCACGGCCGGTCAGCGGTCTCTCTTCGGTGCCCGAGCGAACCGTGCCGGAACAGAACGCAAGACTCGTACCAGCCGCCATCCGAAGTCGAAATCGGGCCCAAAACAGCCAGTATTCTTTGCGAAGGCCGCGCATCTTGCCGATGACCTATTCTGGCCGCCCCCGACTTTCAGACCGGGGGAGTTGGGGAGCCTTCCCCCGCCTTCTCTGCCGTCCGTTTTTCCCTAGCCGATTGCTCTGACTTATGCCTGCGACGACTGCCGCCAACGAACCGACCACCAACAAACCGATCCTCGACGAGCTGGTGGCCGAGGCGCTCCGACAAAGCCCCCATTTCTCGCGCCGCAACGTGCGGATCGAAACGCAAGCCGGCGACGTAGTGCTGCGGGGAACCGTCAGCTCCTACTATCACAAGCAGATGGCCCAGGAGGTCCTCCGGCGGATCGACGGCGTTCGCCGGATCGAGAACCGGTTGGAAGTCGACTGGCGCTAAGGCGAATCGGATCGGACGCCTAGATCGGGCCAGCGCGCCCCCTGGGAACCTCATGCCCAGCCGACCGCGCTTAGCGGGGACGCGGCGGGTGATATCCCATTACCGCATCGGGACGCGTGCTGTAGCAGAGGAAGCGGCCTAACAGGCCACATTCGCTGAGCACGGCTTCGTTCAGCGACGACAGTCCGCAAACACGCATCACTCCGCCTTCGGCCAGGACGTGCTCCTGCAACTGGGTCAGTTGATCGACGAGGTCGCTCGTCAGACAGCCGATTTGGTCGAGCTCCAGAACCACCCGGCGCGTGAAGTTCTGCTCGAGAAGCTGCCAAACCTGTTCGGCCAGATCCAGCTGCGGCCCGTCCAGCGTCTGGGTGGCCGCGATGTCGTCGGCCAAGGCCGTCTTGGTACCTCCGAGGCTCAGCGGTTGCGCAATGAGCCCCTCATCTGGAGGCGAAAGACCATCATCTGGGTGAAAGTTGTGGAAGGGGCGCACGAATAGCCAGCCCGGCCCGCGCTCCACGGCCAATTGCCAACCCTGCGCGATCTGGATCATGATCCATCGCTCCATCTAAAAGAGACAAGATGTCCGCCTGAACGAATGGTCACCACCGCAGCGAATTCATTTCACCTCACGGCAGCCGTTAGGCATCTTATCCCAGCGGGCAAGGGAGCGCAAGGTTGCTAGCGGCGATTTAATGAAAATCCCTCGAAAATTGCTAGCAAAATTGCCGTGCACGTTTTTCGACAAAGCGGCCGCTGCGCCGCGCGTCCATGAGGGGCCGTCAGCGCACTTGTGTGGCCACTTGCGACTCGTGGCGGAAAGCGGATACTACGCTCGGAGTCACGAGTGGCCCTAGCCGCCGCGCTCTCGATGCGGCTTGCAGCCCGTGACCGGAAGAGGCGCACTTGAGCTGACGAACGTTCGACAACTGCCGGGCTAGAAAGACGCCCGTTCGAGTTTCTTCCTCCAGAGCCAAATTCAACACAAAGGGAATCGGCCATGGGACGACACGGCGCTGTGACATTCAAGGGAAAAGAGATGACGTTGGCCGGCGAACCGGTGAAAGTTGGGCACCCGGCCCCAGACTTCACCCTGCACGCCTACGAAAAAGGGAGCATGAACACGATCACCCCTAAGGATTTGAAGGGAAAACCGACCTTTATCAACGTGGTTCCCTCGCTGGACACTCCGGTTTGTCAGGTGCAAACCAAGAAATTCAACGAGGAGCTCGCGGCACTGGGCGAGAAGATCAACGCTTTGACGGTCAGTTTGGATTTGCCGTTCGCCATGAACCGATTCTGCGGCGCCGAGAAGATCACGAATCTGCGCTCGGCGAGCGATTATCAAGACCGCACGTTCGGCAAGAACTGGGGAATGCTGATCGAGGAATTGAAGATCCTGGCCCGCGGTACGTTCGTCCTCGACAAGGACGGCAAAGTCGTCTACGCGGAACTGGTGAAGGAAGTGGCCGAAGAGCCAAACTACGACGCCGCCCTCAAGGCGCTCAAGCCGCTGGTGGCCTGACGCCGTCGCGGTCGATCTCGGTCGACGTAGCGCCAAAAGAAACGTCACGCCGCTCCGGCACCGGGGCGGCGTTTTGTTTTGCTCCGGCGGCTCGACCGCTCGTCGCGCCGTCCAGCGGGTGCGGCGGCAACGGTCGCGGCACGAGCTTCACGGGGCGCCGTCCCCCACAGCTTGCTCTCGCACCATTGCAAAAAGCCGCGGACGACAGGGGCCGGCACGAACGCCAAATTGGCAATCAGCATCACCGTGCCGAAGGTGACCATTCCCAGGCAAAAGGCGATGCCCAAGTGCAGTGGAACGGCCAATACCAACATGACCGGTCGAGTGACGCGAGGCCAAATCAGAGCGATGTAAAACAACTCCCAAAGAACCGTGACGTGCGTGAGCAGGTCGAGCAGCATGGGGTAGTTGGCCAGCCACGTCATGTCGATCGATTGATATTCCAGGCTCGCCACTGCCTGCCACATCGCCGTGCCGTTCCACCACGCCGGCCCCATCAGTTTGCCCATGCCGGCATAGAGATAAATGATGCACAAGTGCAATTGCATGAGGCGGAGGGCGATGTTCGCGGCCGTGCTCGGCGGGGCTGGGGGGAGCGGCCCGCCGGCCCGCCGGGCCTTCAGCAGCCGGTCGATCGAATAAGCGGCGCCCGACGGCCCGACCATCAAGTACATCGACAGCAGTAAATTGATCTGGTCGAGCCCGAACTGCGATCCGACGCCTCTGCCGGCATACGACGCGGTGGCGATGAACGCCAGCACCGACATCGTCCGGCTGAACAGGCCGATCGTCAGCAAGAAGAAGACGATCATCGCCGCCCCGTGCACGACGGCCAAGGACGTAGGCGTGTGGAACCACCAGAGGTAGCTCCACTTGTACGAGTCTTTCAAGATCAACCCGACGGCGTGCGGATTGAGCCATCCGTGGTCACCGAAGAATTCGCTGAGGGCGACACCCCATATCAAATGGGTGTAGAACAGCATCCCGCCCGCCAGAATGCGGATCAGCGCCAAGGTGGCTGGGTCGGTCGGCGTGAACCAAAAGCGATCCCAACCGGCCGCAACCTGGCGAAACCAATTGCCGAGGGGTGAGGGGGTCGTGGTCATCGCGTCAGTCCGGCGTCCATTCGACTACTAGTCGTTCGTCGTAGAATTCAGGATCGCTCAGCTTCTTGCCGGCGCGAATGTCGTCCATCGTCGGCAGGCGGTGTTGTCGTAGAAAGAGCTTCACGCTCTTGGCGTTATACTTGTAGGCCAAATGCCCCGCGTACGATTCTTGGTAGGCGCTAGCCAATTCGGCCCTGTCCGGAGCGCCCAGGCCGTTGAGGAATTCGCTCATCATGAAATAGCGGTGATAGAGCAGACGGGGCCATTGGGCCGCGCGGTCCGGAAACGAACCCTCGATCTGGCGACCGTCGCCTGCCACGACCTCATAGCGGATCAGGTGTCCCGGACCCGGCTCGGGGGCGAAGAACCGATAGCCTTGGTCGAGAGACGCGGCCTGGAGGTAGGGGCTGATCAGGTTGGCGACGCTGCGGCCCAAGGCGGAGCTATTGGGGGGCATGGCCCACGGTCCGACGAATACCGCCGCCACGTGAAACGCCACCAGCAGGCTGATCACCCATTTCCAGCGGGGAGAGAGCCCGCTCGCGGGCCGATCGATCGGTAATGACTCGGCATTCGATCCCATTACCGATCAGTATCGGACCTGCCGCGGTCCCGAGGCAAGCGCCCCCGCCGTCCGCC
>DATJTR010000447.1:0-4382 GCA_035503215.1 Pirellulales bacterium | reverse complement strand
GCGCCAATCAAAATGGACGTTGCGCTCTCGTAATCGCCGCTCGTCAACGAGCAAGCAATTTGGCTGCTTCGGCCACCAATCGCACGGTGACTCCCATCAACGATTCGCCAGCAATCAAACCGCTGGAAACGGGAATCGTGTATTGTTCGTCGAGCTTCGGGGCCGCGCGGGCGACGGCCCAGGCGATCGCCGCGCCGGCAAACATCGACAACGAGTTGAAGGCCGGCACCACGCCGGCAATCCCCAATCCCGTCGGCGAGGGAATCCAGCGGCGATACTTGGGCGGCGCGAATTCTTCCATGAGTGTCAAAGCGATGCCAATCAGCGCTCCGATCAAGATGGCCCAGCCGGCGTAGGGGGGCAAGGCATCGAGCCCTTTGGAAAACATCTCCGCGACCGCCGCCCAAACCTTGGCCGAGGGAGCGGGCAGCTCTTTCGAGCCGAGCTTTCCGGGATCGACGACGATGGCGTATACCGGCACACAAACCAGCGTGCCGGCCAGGACTCCAAACAATTGCGAGATCGTCTGTTTTCGCGGATTGCCTCCTAACAAGTAGCCACTTTTCAAGTCGGTGAGCAGGTCCGCCGAATGGGCCGAGGCGCCGGCGGTGATCGAGGCGGCCATCAAGTTGACCGTGCTGTTGGGTGGCATCATGGCGCCGAAGGTTAATTGCGTCATCTTGCCCAAGGCGCTGATGGGAGTGATATCCGTTTCGCCGGTCGCGCGCGCGGCCACGGTCGAAAGCAAAAAGGTAAGCAGCACCGCGAAGATTCCGGCCCACCAGGGAATACCAAAGAGCAGATGGCCGAGGGCGACACAGGCGATGCCGCCAACTAGGGTGCCGGCGACAAACCAACTTCCGGGCACTTCGACGTCGGCCAGCGGGTCATGCGCGACGCGACGGCGGCCGACGACTGCCGCCAGGCCGCTGAAAGATCGGACCACGGTTCGCCAGCGGAGTGCGAACGCCAGCAGCGACGAAGCCAACATCATTGACGTAGCCGGCCACAGCGTCCAACTGACAATGCCCTTGTAGCCCGTCGTCATCCAGCCGTTTGCGACGCCGATCGGAGCCAGGATCCCGTAGTAGCACATGGCACCCAAGAGCAGCGAAACGCCCACCCGGATGCCAATGATCGCCCCGGCGGCAACCATGATCGCCGACGATTCCCAGCCGAGCGTGTAATTCTCCATCAACGTTGTACCCCAGTCGCCGGGAATCAGAGGAAACTGCTCGGGAAGCGTGATCTTGGCAAGCAAACCTTGCAGCCGCGAAGGCGAACTCGTGGTCGCGGACGCCGCGGCCAGCCCTTCGGCAGCGGATGATTTGCCGAGCCACTCGCTCACCGCTGGCAGTCCTTCGCGCCACAGGCCGATGACCGCGCCGGCGACGCCGGCTACGACGAGTGCCCGAGCTTTGGCCAGCGCGGCCGCTCCGGAATCGTGCAACGAGCGGAGCGTTTCAGCGGTGGCGATTCCCGACGGGAAGGGGAGTTTTTCAACATTGATCAATTGCCGTTTGAGCGGAATGGCCATGAATACGCCTAACAGCGAGACGGCGGCCAGCCAACTCATCATTTCCCACCAAGCTAGCTCGCGCCGGGCCGTCAAATAGAGGGCCGGGATGGTCGAGACCAGCCCCGAGGTCGCCATGTAGCCGGCGGCGCTAGCGGCGCTCGACATCGTGTAGTTTTCCAGGATCGTGAAGGGGTCGTGGCGATAGCGTGGCACCACGACCTCCAAAACCCGGAAGACAGCGTAAGCCAGGATGCAAGCCGTGATCGTCACCCCGAGCCCCCAGCCGGTTTGCAGGCCGACGTAGAGGTTGGAGATCGACATCACCGCGCCGATCACCATGCCGGTGACGATCGACCGGACGGATAATTGCCGGACCGTGCCCCCTTGGTAAACCGTCTCGAACCAGTTTCGATCCTCGTCAGCGGCCGATAAGGGGACAGGCACGGCCGCCGGAGAGCCGGGAAGCGGAATCTCCTGCTCCGGCATGATCGGATCGCCTTGGTGCATGGATGGCCCTTTGAATGCCCTGGAAAGCCGCGGGTGGCCGTCATTATAGGCAGCATGCTGGCGGTGTCTGCCCTGGATGGATAGGGGGGCCGGCCGGACCTTTCCGGTGGAATCAAGTTTGCCGCCGATGAACGCCGATATTGCCAGACGAGGATGCGCGCTCGCCGCTTGGCAGCATTGGGTTGGATGCTGGCATAGCGGCGATCGAAGCACTCCAAAGACGCGGAGCGGCGATGACCACCAATTTGCCTGCCGTTTACAGCCGCAGCTTGCTGAAAGTCCGTGTGCCGGTCATGGTCACGCTGGCGTCGAAGAAACAAGCCATCGGCAAAATCGTCGAACTGGTCCCCGGTTCGATCATCGCCTTCAACAAGTCGTGCGACGAAATGCTGGAACTGGAAGTCAGCGGCCACCCGATCGCCGAAGGAGAATGCGTCAAAGTGGGGGACAAATTCGGGCTGCGCGTCACGAGCCTGATTCTGCCCGACGAGCAGCTGTTGTCGCTGCGGGCGATGGCCGAAAAGAACTCGGCCGCGCCGTAACGCGGACCGCGGGCCACGCTTGCCGCCCACCGGCCGGCAATCATTTCACCTCGAGCATTCGCTCGAGCGCGACCAAGGCCCAATGGGCCGTCTCATCGTCGACGCGAATGACGTTCACCGGATTCCCGGCTGCCAGCCGCTCCAAGCTCCAAGCCAAATGCGCCAGGTCGATGCGGTACATCGTCGCGCACATGCAGACGACTGGCGAGAGGAAATGAATCTGCTGCTCGGGGTGTTCCTGCTTCAGGCGATTCACCAGGTGCAGCTCGGTGCCGATTGCCCATTGGCTGCCCGCGGGTGAGCGGCGCACGATGTCGATGATTTTGCCGGTTGATCCGAAAATGTCCGCTTTGTCGACCACCTCCATGGCGCACTCGGGATGAACCAGGACGCGAATGCCGGGGAATTTCGCCCGAAACATGTCGACGTGCTCGGAGCGAAACATCGCGTGAACGCTGCAATGCCCCTTCCACAGCAGCACGCGGGAGCGGCGAAGGTCATCAGCGCTGTTACCCCCCAGGTCGTCGGCCGTCGGGTCCCAGACCGGCATTTCCTCGAGCGCGACGCCCATTCGCTTCGCGGTATTGCGGCCAAGATGTTGATCGGGAAAGAAAAGCACCCGTCGCCGCCGGGCGAAAGCCCAGGCCAATACGGCCGCCGCATTGCTCGACGTGCAAACGATGCCGCCGTGCCGTCCGCAAAATGCCTTCAGACTGGCCGCTGAATTAATGTAGGTGACAGGGGTCACTTCGGCGGTGTCGATCACGTCCCCCATTTCCTGCCAGGCCGCTTCGACTTGTTCGATCGCCGCCATGTCGGCCATGGAACACCCGGCGGCCAGATCGGGCAGTACGACCGGAATGCGCTCGCCGCCGCGAGCGGCCAGCCGCTCGGGCCGATTGGCCAAAACGTCGGCTGTCTCGGCCATGAAATGGACGCCGCAAAAGGCGATCGCCCGGCAATCGGTGCTGGCGGCCGCCATCTGACTGAGCTGATAGCTGTCGCCGCGCAGATCGGCCAAGGCGATGACTTCGTCCTGCTGATAATGGTGACCAAGGATCAACAGCCGCGTGCCCATTTCGCGCCGCACCGCCGCGATGCGCTGCAGCAAAACGGCGTTGTCTAGCGATTTATAGGCTTTTACCCCGGAATCGGGGGTGTGCGGGGGGTGAACGAGCGTGCTCATCGGCCGAAGGATCCTTGAAGGTTGCTGACTTTCAAATTATACGCTCGGCGAGGCGCCTCCAGCAGTGGCGCGGCGTGCAATCTACGACGGCCATCGCGGTCCGCAAGTTCGCCCTTACGGGTTGTAATTGGGGCGGGATGCTTATGGTACAATGCCGGGCTGCCCGGTGGCGGCGCACGAGGAGAACTGCTCCTGAATGACGCCTTGCGCCGCTCCACGTTTTTTTCCCCGCGTGGTACGCATGTCCGCCCAACTTCCATCGAGCCTCCCCCTCGTGTCGCTGCCCATCGTCGACACGGCGAGCATTGCGTCGGCTCGTGGGGCAGGGGGCGGGGCAAATGCCGCTGGCCCACGCCGCGCTGCCACGCCGCTGCCAATGAGTCGGGCGGAGATGGACGCCCGTGGGTGGGACGCGGTCGACGTGGTGTTCGTCACCGGCGACGCTTACGTCGACCATCCGAGCTTCGCGATGGCACTCTTGGGGCGGCTGCTGGAGAGCGAAGGCTTTCGCGTGGCGATTCTCAGCCAGCCCGACTGGCATTCTTGCGAGGCCTGGCGGACTTTCGGCCGGCCGCGCCTGTTTTTCGCCGTCAGCGCGGGAAACATGGACTCGATGATCAATCACTAC
>DATJTR010000446.1:0-6920 GCA_035503215.1 Pirellulales bacterium | reverse complement strand
GGCAACGGTGATTTGCTGCCTCACGCTGCCGGTGGTTCTGGTGGGCTGGGTTGGAGCCGGCTACAGCCCCGACGAACATTTGACGCGCATGCTGCGGACGCGGGTGTACGTGCTGGCGATGGCCACCCGCGGGCTGATGCTGCTGCACATGGTCGCGGTGTTGACCATCGTCGGTTTGTACGCGACCGAGCTGCGCGACTATCCGCGGACCACGGCGGGATGGTTGATCGTGCCCTGTTCGGTGACGATGGGGCTGAGCACCGCGCTGACCAGTTGGTTTCACCGCCGCAGTTTGCGGCACGTTTGGCTGATAGTGGGAGTCGTGGGCGCCGCCGGATGCGTCTGGTGGCTGTCGTCGCTCGACAACTTCACGCCGAAAGAGCGGGTAATGTTGATCCTGGCCTGCTGGGGCGCCTTTATCGGCCTGATTCCGCCGGTGTTTCTCACCGACGAGGTGGAGGGTTTGAATCCCAAGGACGGACTGTATGCCGGCGCCCTGGCAGTGGTGGCCCTCGTCGTATTGATCATCACCGTGCCGACTGCCACGGGAACGCTGATCAAGGCCTGGTCCGACCGGGCCGAAGATACGTATCGCCTGAACCTGAGCACGAACCGTCCGGCAGTGGCCGCGGCGGCGGCGGGCGTGGCGGATTATTACCAGCAGCGCGGCCTGAGCGGGCCGGCTTTGCAACAGGAAACGGGCATTGTTTTGGGCGCCTTTGCCAAGTATGAAAGCATCGCCATCGGGTTCCGCATGGGACTGCGAATTCTCAGTCTGACCATGCTGGGGTTGGGGCTCGCGATTGGTGGGCTCCTGTGGCAAGCAGCCCGAGGATTGAAAGCGCCCCCCGGCGCGGGATACTCTTAGCGGGGCACGCTCTCGGCAAGCGGCCGGGTTCCCCGGTCTCACCAGCACAAGCTTGCTATGGAAAGGGCCAAAGGCCGGGCCATGAGCAACGACTCGCAGGGAAGAAAACGACGGATCGTGATTCTGGGGGGCGGCTTCGGCGGCGTCTATACCGCCCGAAATCTGGAACGCTTGACCCGGGGTTCCCAGGACATCGAAATCGTCCTGGTGAGCCGGGACAATTTTCTGCTCATGACCCCGCTCTTGTTCGAGGTCTGCTCGGGGACGCTCGATCTGCGGCACTGTGCCTTCCCCATTCGGGCCTTTTTGCGATCGGCCCGATTCGCTCAAGCCACGGTCCAAGGCATTGATCTCGAGCGACGCGTGGTTCACCTGACGGCGGCCGAACGATCCGAAGAATTGGCTTACGACGAGTTGGTCTTGGCGCTGGGGGCCATGACCAATCGGGCGATGATTCCAGGCTCGGAGTTCGCGTTCACCTTCAAAACCCTGGCCGACGCCGTACTGTTGCGAAATCATCTGATCGAATGTTTCGAGCGCGCCGACGCCAACGCCGATCCCGATCTCAAGCACAAATTGCTCACCTTAGCCATTATCGGCGGAGGGCTGGTGGGAGTGGAACTTCTCGGAGAACTGACGGCTTTCGTCGACGGAATTGTTCCGCTTTACAAGCACGTCAGGCGGGATGAAGTTCGTTTGATCCTCTTGCAGCACGGCGAACGGATCATGCCGGAGATCGATCCAAAACTCGCCGACTACGGCATGAAAGTGTTGAGCGGGCGGCGAGGTACGGAGATTCGCACGCACACGCTGGTTCAATCGCTCGAGTTCGGTAAAGTTCATCTGCCGGATGAAACGATCGATACCGAAACGATCATTCTGGCGGCGGGAATCGTGCCCAGCCCGGTGGTGGCCGCGCTGCCGGTCGAAAAAGACAAGCATGGACACATCCAGGTCGACGCTACGATGCGCTCGGCGAGCCATCCCGAAGTCTGGGCGCTCGGCGATTGCGCGTCGATCCCCGGTCCCGATGGACACCCGTATCCCAATCTGGCTCAACACGCGCTGCGAGAGGCCAAAGTTCTGGCACGCAACCTGTTAGCGGTCCACAAGGGGGGCGAGCCGCAGCCGTTCGTTTACGAAAACCTGGGTATGATGGGTTCGCTGGGGCACTCGAAGGCCTTTGCCCAGATGATCAAGCTGCGTGTCCGCGGATTTCCGGCCTGGTTCGTGCGGCGGACTTACTACTTGCTGCAAATGCCCGGCCCGAGCCGCCGATTGCGGATCGTCATCGATTGGACGTTCGCACTCCTTTTCCGACCCGACATCGTCAAGCTGAGCATGGACAGTGAGGCGTCGGAATTGCTCCGCAATGCTGCCGCCGGTGACGCGCCCATGGCCGGGAGCGGGTCGGAGTTCCGGCGGTGACGTTCCACACACGCAGGCGCCGCAGAAGCGATGACCGTTCTACACCTTCACGCGTTGCCAGCCGCCGTGGGCGAAGCGGCCGCAGAACAATGCTGCCCGCACGGTGAGATCGGCCATGATGGCATACCACGCGCCGTCGATGCCCCAGCCCCAGGCGAACGACAGCAGCCAGGCCACCGGGAAGCGGACGCCCAAGAACCCGATGAGCGTGAACACGAGCGGCCAGCGAGTGTCGCCGGCGCCACGCAGCGCCCCGGTGAGCACCATCACCAGACCGAGCGGCAGGACGGCGAGCGCCACGATCCGCAACAACGGGGCGGCGACGACCGCCACGGCCTCCTGGTTTGCCCCGAGGAACAGGTCAACGAGCGGTTCGGCCCGAAAGTAGAGAATCGACGCGGCCAGAATCATCAGCGCGGTGCCGCATGTCGATGCCGCCAGCACGCTGTGAATGGCGCGGCGGCGATCGCCGGCCCCTAGGAATTGCCCGGCCATCGTACCGGCCGCCACCTCGAAGGCGCTGCCGGGGAGATAGGCGATCGATTCCAGCCGCAAGGCCACGCCGTGCGCGGCCACGGCCAGCGTGCCGAGATGGTTCACGAGCCCGAGAAACACCAACTGACAGCCGATGACGCTGAGCATATCGACCCCTCCCGGCAGACCGACGCTGAGCAGCCGACGGGCCAGCGGCGCATCGAGCGAAAGCCAGCGGCGCTCGAGTTTCAGGCCGCGGCGGCCGTGCAGCAGCACTGCCAGCGTAATCAAGCCCCCCAGAGTAAACCCGGCCGAAGCCCCCACGGCCAGTCCGTCCCAGCCAAGCCGGGGCAGGGGACCGATCCCAAGCAGCAAGCCCCAACTCAGCGCAATGTTGACGACGTTCACCGCGATCATGGCCACGAGACCGGTAATCGTGTCGCCGGCACCGCGGAGACAAGCAATGAGCACGGCCTCGGTCACAATGAGCGGGATGATGGGAAACTGCCAATACAAGAACCGCGTGGCCAGATCGGCCGCTTCCCCTTTCAAGTCGAACGCCCACACCAGCCGCTCGCCCAGCAAGAAGCTGACCAGCGTGATCGGCAACGCCAGCGCCACGCCAACAAGCAAAGCCTGCCCGGTGACGCGGTTGGCCATGGTCCAATCGCCGGAACCGACAAAGCGGGCCACGAGCGCGGTGGCGCCGATGCTGATCATGGCGAACAGGCCGTAGCAGGCCCAAATCATGTAGTTCAGCAGCGTCATCGCCGCCAGGTGCGACTCGCCCAGATAGTGGCCGACCAACAGCGTGTCGGAAAAACCGATCATCATGGCCAACAACTGCTCGGCGAGGACCGGCAGGGCCAGTTGCACCAGGGGGCGAAGCACGCCGCGGGTCATGACAACGGACGACGTCATGCTTGCCGCCATCCGTTCTGGCCTGGTGCGCGAGGAATAAAAAAGGTGCCCGAAGCCATTCTAGACGGCTCCGGGCACCTGGTGGTTCGCGGTGGTGTTTTAGGCGAACAATTCCTTAATCACTTTGCCCGAGTTGGCGATTTTCATCGGGCGGCCGTTGCGGCTGGTGAAAGTCTTTTCCAGCGAGATGCCGAGGGCTTTGACGACCGAAGCCATCACGTCCTCGGAGGTGTAAGGATCGGTCTCGACGTTGGTGCCGTCGGAGCTGGTGCGGCCGATGGCCTGGCCCCCCTTCATGCCGGCACCGCCGACCACGACGCTCCAACTGCGAGCCCAGTGATCGCGGCCGGAGTTGCCGTTGATGCGGGGGGTGCGACCGAACTCGCCCATCCAGATGATGGCGGTGTCTTCCAGCATGCCGCGATCCGCCAGGTCGCCCACGAGGGCGGCCATGGCTTGATCGAGCTCGGGCAGCTTGCGGGTGCTGAGCTGCTTGAAGTTGTCTTGATGCGTATCCCAACCGCCGAGATCGACTTCGACGAACGACACGCCTTGCTCGACCAGCCGCCGGGCCATCAAGCAGCCGCGACCGAAGCCAGTCTTGCCGTAGCGCTCCTGCACCTCGGTCGATTCCTTGCCGGTCTTGAACGCTTCCATCTGCTTGCTAGTCATCAGATCGAGCGTCTTCTTCAACACGCGGGCGTGATCGGCGGCCGAGCCGCTGGCTTTGACGAGATCCTTATTCCTCATTCCCTCGGGACTGACCTGGCCGATGAACGACGTTTCGATCTGGTCGAGCATGGCCATCCGCTGGTGGAGGCGGTCTTCGGGCATGTCCATGTGCAAGTTGCGGACGTTGCCGTCGGAGCCGACGACGAACGGAGCATAGGTCATGCCCAGGAAACCGGGGCCAACGCTGCCGCCGCCGACGGCCACGAAGGGAGGAATCTCCAAGCCCGAGTCGGCCGAATACAGCTCGTGGCTGATCACCGAGCCGTAGCCGGGATATTCGATGTTCGGGTTGGGAACATAGCCGGTGTGCATGTAGTAGCGGCCGCGGGCATGATCGGCCTCGCGGGTGCTCATCGAACGGATCACCGACATGTGTTTCATCTGCTGGGCCATCAGGGGCATATGCTCGCAGATCTGCAGATCGCCGCTGGTGGAAATCGGCTTGAACGGTCCGCCCGTCGGCGCGCCCGGCTTGAGGTCCCAAATGTCGATCGTGGCCGGTCCGCCCCCCATCCAAAGCATGATCGCGGCCTTGTGCTTCTTCTTCATCTCGGTCGAGTTGACGGCGAAGGCGTCGGTGAGCGAGATGGCGGGGAGCGCAAGGGCCGACGCACCGGCCATATGACGCATAAAGTGACGACGACTCATGCCGGCGGGAATGATGGAACTCATGGGTCTCGGTCCTGCGTGCGGCGGTTGAAAGGTTTAGTGGTTGAGAATGAATTCGTTGCTGTTGAGCACTGCCCACCACACGTCTTGTAGTGCGGCGGTGGCGTCGCCGCCCCGCAGGCTCATCAATTGATTGGCGGCCGAGTTCTCCGCGGCCGTCGGCCGGCGGGAGAGCGCGGAAAGGAACAAGTGGTTGATCTTGGCGGCGTTGTTGAGCTTGGGATTGTTGGCCACTTCTTCCAGGAAGCTGCCCTTGTCGGTGCCGATGGCTTTCTTCATCAGATCGCCATTCATCATCATCAGCGTCTGCGGAATCGTGCCGTTGAAGGTGGTCGTCTCGTCGTTCTCGTCGGTGCCGAAGGCGATCGTGAACTGATCGAGCCATTCGTGCTTCACCTTCTCCTGCTCTTCGTAGCTGCCGCCGATCTGCTGCGCGGCCGTGGCTTCGAGCAGCGATTCGTACAGCTCTTCGGCCCGCATTTGGCGGAGATAGAAGTGGCTGAACTTCGGCTTCTCGCCCAGCGAGGGATCGTCCTTCTTGTTGTTGGAGCTGAACCGGCTCGACAGCGAATAGGGCTCGCTGAGTACGATCCAGCGGATCAGGTCTTTCAGGTCGGTGCTGTTCTGGCGGAACTCCTCGGCCAGCTTGTCGAGCAGCTCGGGATGGCTGGGTGCATTGTGCGGGCCGATGTCGTCAACCGGCTTGGTGAAGCCGTAGCCCAGGAAATGAGCCCACATGCGGTTCACGATCGCCTTGGGCATGTATTCCGAAGCCACGATCAGCTTGGCCAGCTCGGTCCGCCGATCGACGTCGTTCAGGTAGCCGCTCTTGGAGACCTGCGTGCCATCGACGAAGACCGGATAGGCCGCTTCCATCGTCCCCTTGCGCAGCTCATAGAACAGCGCCGCTTCATCGGGCCGATTGTCCTCGCCCGAGAAGTTCTGATTCGACAAATCGATGGTCACCATTTCGCGGTTGCCACCGATCCGCTTGAGCCGCGTCTGGCGGAAGAACGCGTTCAGTTCCCAGAACTGATTCTGCTTCCATTCGTTGAACGGATGGTTATGGCATTGCGTGCACTGCACCTGCAGGCCGAGAAAGATCTGCGAAGTCTTGGCCGTGGCCTGGATCCCGTTTTCATCGAGCTTGCCGGCCAGGAAGTTGACGTAGCCGTTGAAATGCTCCTCGCCCGGCTTGTTCACGCCCGTGGCCGAGATGATGTCGAACACCATCTTGCTGTAAGGAACATCGTGCTGGAACGCGCGACGCAGCGCCTGCTGCAGCCCGGCGCGATTCGTCATGCGGTCGTTTTCGCCGCCGCCCGAGCGACCGATCAGAATATTGGTCCACAAGGTGGTCCAGTTGCGGGCGTATTCTTCGACGTATTTCTCATCCCCCCCCAGCAACTGATTGACAAGCTGCAGTTTCTTGTCGGCCGAGCGGTCGGAGGTGAACTTCGTCAGTTCCTGCACCGAGGGAACTCGTCCGAGCAGATCGAGAAAGAGCCGCCGGCACCATTCGCCATCGCTGGCCTGTCCGGAAGGAACGAGCTTGTTCTCTTGCCAGGCCTTGCGGATCTGTTCGTTGATCAGCTCGACCTGCGGAATTCCGAAGGAGCGGCCTTTGGCTTTCTTGGCGGCGGCCTTCTCGTCGCCGGCATCGTCCGCAGCCGGAGCGTCGTCGCTTGTGGCGGGAGTGGTGGTGGTGGTGGCCGTGGTTGTCGCCGTAACTTTTCCGCGCCGTGCCGAGGGCGAATCGCCGGCTGCCTGAGCGGGCCGCGCAGCAATGAGCAGCGAGCACACGCCGATTGCGATGATCGAAACCGAG
>DATJTR010000445.1:0-2084 GCA_035503215.1 Pirellulales bacterium | reverse complement strand
CGACCGAACTCCCGAACTGCCCCTGGCCTCCCTTGCGCATGTCGGCCATGCCCGTCACCATCAGATAGCGCGGGTTCTTGCCGCTGCCTCCCTCCGAGAAGTCCTTGGTGATGTTCCGCTCGAAGAACGACATGAACTTGCCGGTCTGCAGATTCAGCGCGGCCGCCTTCAGCTCGCCGGTCAGATAGTCGAGAATGTACACCGCTTCGATGTCCATGCCGATCGGGCCGGTGGCGATCGCAAAGTTTTCTTGCCCGTGCGTGGCCGTGGCATGCACCGGAATCTGCGGCCACCAGCCGACGACATTCGCCGTCACCACCGCACCAACGATCATCCCCAACGCGGCACAAACCCAGCGGGATCCGAGTGGTGATCGCAACATGGAACGATTCCTTACGGCTGCCGTTTTCATCGAGCGCCGATCGGCGCCAACAACTTGCATGGTAATGGTTTGAGCAGGGCGAATCCAGGGCATTCGGCCCTCGGCTGCTGCCTGATGAGGCGCTTGTTTGGCCATCGGTTACTCCGCCCTTGGGACCGTCGATCGCCATCTTCTTGAAGCCCGTCGGCCGGCACTTCGCCCACCCCATTTTTCTCCCCGCCACGCCCTGGCGACGGCGGCGCGATCTGCTAGAAAATATCGACTCGCACCGGCGCGATCCGAACGCCTCGGCCCCTCTTACGTTTTTCTTCCCCAGGAGTTTTTTGCCATGCCCACCAATGCCCCCCTCAATCGTAAGTTGCGCATGGCGCTGGTCGGCGGCGGCCAAGGCGCGTTCATCGGCCGAGTCCACGCCACCGCGGCCGTCTTGGACAACCGCGCCGCCCTTGTCGCCGGCGCTCTGTCGAGCGATCCGGCCCGCGCCAAGGCGTCGGCCCCCGACTATGACATCGCCGACGCCCGGGCTTACACCTCCTATCGCGAACTGGTCGACGGCGAGCGGAAGCGGCCGGAGAGCGAACGAATCGACTTCATCACCGTGGCCACGCCCAACAACACGCATTACGAAATCGCCAAGGCCGCGGCCGACGCGGGTTTCAACGTCGTCTGCGACAAGCCGCTCACGCTCGATCTGGCTCAGGCCGAAAGTCTGGCCTCGGCGGTCGATGCTTCGGGCGTCGTGTTCGCCGTCTCGCACAACTACACGGGCTATCCGCTCGTGCGGCAAGCCCGCGAGATGATTCTGGGCGGCGAACTCGGCGAGATCCAAGCCATCCGCGTCTTCTATCTGCAAGGCTGGCTGCGAACCCGGCTGGAAAGCGAAAGCCAGAAGCAGGCTTCCTGGCGCACCGATCCCAGCCGCAGCGGCGCGGCGGGCTGTTTTGGCGACATCGGCACGCACGCCTACAATCTGGCCCGCTACATGACCGGCTTGCTTCCCGACACGATCAGTTGCCAGCTCAAGATCTTCGAGCCCGGCCGCAAGCTCGACGATTACGGGCACGCCATCATTCGTTTCGAAAACGGGGCGCTGGCCACGCTCACCGCCAGCCAAATCAGCCACGGCCGCGAGAACGACCTGTTCATCGAGATCGATGGCACCAAGGGGGCCCTCGCGTGGCGGCAAGAAGAGCCGAACCAAATGATGGTTCGGCGCAATGGTCAGCCCCATGCCCTCTACACCCGCAACCCGAACGCCCCCTACATGAACGAGTCGGGCAAGGCCGCCTGCCGCCTGCCGTCCGGCCATCCCGAGGCCTTTTTCGAGGCTTTTGCCAACATCTACCGCGCCGCGTACGACAACATGGCCCTGCGGGCCGCCGGCCAGAAGTTCGAGCAAAAGGCCACGATCTACCCCAACATCAACGACGGCGTCGAAGGAATGTACTTCATCCAACAATCGGTCGCCAGCAGCGCCGACGGAGGCGCCTGGCTGCCGTTGAAACATCCTCGGGCACGGCGCTGAACAACGCGGCAACGCAAGAAGAGCGCCGGACGCCGGTCAAACGAAACGGGCCGCGACTCCCACTGGGTTTCGCGGCCCGATTTTTTTTGCGTTCACCACTGCCTTCGCTCATCCGCGCGGCTCAATCGCGGTCGCGACCCCCGCCGGCGAAGATCGACAGGTAGTAGAGCAGCGTCA
>DATJTR010000444.1:0-3503 GCA_035503215.1 Pirellulales bacterium | reverse complement strand
CCATTCGAGGCCGGGATGCTGGTCTGTCGCTCGCCGACTGCGTCGTAATCGGCTGCGCGTGCGGCGGCGTCGAGGCCTCGGGTGAAGCGAGTGTTGAGCTGGAAAACTGCTTGATTGTCGCCTGCGGCCTGCACGGCGTGTATGTTGCCGATCCCGCTCGGCGCCGGCTCAAGCGGCTGCGGCTGACGAACTGCGATGTGTGTCGCTGCCAGGGAACGAATATCCTGTTCGACGGCGTGGCGGACACCACGATCACGGATTGCCGGATTTCGAGAGCCGGCCAGACGGGCATTCATGCCGGCAGCCGAGCGATCATTCGCCATAACGCGATTTTCGACAACGGCGGCACGGGAATTTGCGCCGCCGGCCAGTGCCTCGTCAAGCAGAATCTGCTCTGCAGGAACCAGCGTGGCTTGCTGTGCGGCCCGAACGCCAAATGCGCGATCGATGGCAACCTGCTGATCGACAACAGCACCGGCATTTGCGGACAAGGGAACGCCGATTCGACCATTCGCCGCAACGTCTTCCTGGGCTGCCACGATGGCGTGGAATACAACGCGGATGCGAGGCTCCGCGATCGAATTCCCTTTGCCGGCAAAATCCACGTCCGTGAAAACGTCTTTTGGCGAGTACTCCACCCGCTGATCAAACGCGATGGAGCGCCGAACGCCTGGCCGGGCCGGTTCGAGCCGCTCGAACTGGCGGAGGAAGACCAGAACCGCCACGAAGACCCCCATATCGCCATCGACGCTGCCGGCCGGCTGCGACTCGACATCAACGCGCCGCCGCCAGGTTTCGATTTCTCGGCCGTCGCCGACCTGTCGCTCGAGGGACGCTGGCCCCTCACCGCGGCCGAGCCGGCCGGGGCGGTGCCCGCTACCGCGGGACGGTAATGCTAACGGCCGCGGCCGAGCCGGCCGGCGCAGTGCCGGCTGCCGCCGGACAGGAGGTTCAGACGGCCGTGCCGGCCTGCGCTCGCGCGCTCAACTACGGGTGCGATGGCACGGTGCGCGAGAGGGGGGCACGCCCAACATGGGCGTGGCCGGCGCTGTTGCGGTCAACGATCACTGCAAATCGCGAAGGAGCGGCGGCCCGGGCATGAATAAAGGACAGCGACGCGAAGCGGAGCTGATCGGCGCCGAGTGCGCGCGGTTTGGTTCTCACACCGTCGCTGGCGCCGCAGGAAGGGGGGGCCGCGGGGCGGCGTTGCGACAAAATGTCGCACTGAGGTTGAGGTCGCTGCGTCAGCTCGTCGCAGCTCGGGGGGTGGGCGAAGCGCCGGCGGGGTGATTCGGCTAGAGCGGCGGCGGGGCGCCGGCTAGAATCGCGGCAATTCGGAGCTTTGCCAGGGCCGCGAGGGCGCACGAGACATGGCAGTCGCAGCCATCGATTGCGGGAATCTTCCTTTCGACCGGCGGCGGCCGCTGCGCCGTTACACGGTGGCGGCATTCTCCTGTCTGGCCGCGGCGCTGGCGTGCATCTTGGTGCTGGGGGTGTGGGGGGCGGTGCGCGACTTGAAGCACCGGCAGACCTCGCTGTTCGGCTTGGAACTGGCCGAAGTGAAATCACACGCCGCCCGCACCGTGCGGTACATCGAAGGCTTGCTCGCCGACGGCACCGTTTCCCGCGATTTCAGCGGCTTGCCGGTGATCGCTCATTGGCAGAAGACGATTCTCACCGAGGAAAAGTGGACGCACGCGGCGGTGGAGAACTTGCACGGGGTGATCGTCGCCCACAGCAATCCGGGGCTGGTGGGGATGGAGCTGACCGGCCCCTGGTACGAACGCGTGGTGACGGTGCCGGGAAGCGACGTGGTGGAGACGCGTTTTGGCGGACTGACCGAGGGAAGGCCCGCCTACGATGTGCGGCTGCCGATCGTGCTGGGGGGCGAGGTGGTCGGGACGTATCACTCGGGGCTGAGCAAGCATTGGTTCGAGCGCAGCGTGACGGCCGAACGGCAATACGCCTTGTTCGGCTGGTACGTGGTGGTGAGCGGCACGGTGCTGGTGCTGCTGCTGGCGGTGGGGGCACTTTATCTGATCACGCGGCAGGCCGCCGCGCTGCAACACCGGCTCGACCAGGCCGACTTGCGGCGGGTGACCGAACTGAGCCAGTTCATTGCCGGCCTGGCCCATGAGGTGCGCAACCCGCTGAACGCGATTCGGCTGAATCTGCACGCGATCGGCCGGGTCCACCGAGGCGAGGCCCGACTTCCCGACGACGAAGTCGAGACCACGATCCGCGAGTCGGTGCGGGAAATCGGGCGCGTGGCGGCACTGATCCACGAGATGCTGGGCTACGCACGCGACGAGCCGCCGTGCGTGGAGAACATCGACCTGGGGAGCGAGGTGTGCCGCACGCTGGGACTGGTCAAGCAAGTCATGGAAGACGACCACGTCGCGGTCGCGGCCCACCTGCCGGGCGAACCGTTGTGGGTGCGGATCGATCGGGCCCGGTTGCGGCAGATTTTGCTGAACCTGCTCAACAACTCGCGTGAAGCGGTGGGCAAGGGAGGCCGGATCGAAATCGGCCTGGCCCGCTCCCGCGGCCTGCTGGAGCTGGCCGTCAGCGACAATGGGCCGGGCGTACCCCAGGCTCAGCGGCAGCGAATCTTCGAACCGTTCTTTTCGACCAAGGACGTCGGCATCGGGCTGGGGCTGACGCTGGTGAAGAAGTTCGTCGACGAAAGCGGGGGGAGCATCGTCTATGAGCCGGGGCCCGATAGCGGCGGACGGTTTCTCGTGCGGCTGCCGGAGGCGGCCGAGGAAGTGATCCAGGAGGCGACCTGATGACGAAACGGAACGTACTGGTGGTCGAGGACGAGCAGAGCGAACGGGACGCGCTGGCCCGGCTGCTGCGGATGGAGCAATATGGCGTGATCACGGCCCGCGATCCCGAGGAAGCGCTGGCCTTCGTCGGCGACGAAGTCGGGCTGGTGATCAGCGACCTGCGGATGGGGAAGGCCAGCGGCATCGACCTGTTGCGCCAGTGGCGCAGCCGCCGTCCCGACACGCCGTTCATCCTGACGACCGGCTTCGGCGACGTCGACTCGGCGGTGGCGGCGATGAAGCTGGGGGCCCAAGACTACCTGACCAAGCCGGTCGATCCCGACGAGCTGCTGAAATTGGTCCGCAGCACGGTCGAGCAAGTGGCGGCCCGGCCGCAGCCGGCGCCCTGCGCGCCGGCCGCGACACGGATCTTGGGAGACTCGGCCGTGATGAGCGACGTCGGGGAGCGGTTGCGGCGGGCGGCCGCGGCCGACAGCCTGGTGTTGATCCTGGGAGAATCGGGCACCGGCAAGGAGCTGGCCGCCTCGGCGATCCACGAACAGAGCCGCCGCCGAGCCGGGCCGTACATCGCCGTGAACATCGCCGCCTTGCCCGAAAGCCTGGTCGAAGCCGAGCTGTTCGGCTACGTGCCGGGGGCATTCACGGGAGCGGTGCAGCATCGCGCCGGCCGTTTCGAGGCGGCGCACGGCGGCACGCTGTTCATCGACGAAATCG
>DATJTR010000443.1:0-10142 GCA_035503215.1 Pirellulales bacterium | reverse complement strand
AGGAAATAGGAGAGACGCGCGGCGAGGGCGTCGTTGCCGCCGCCTTCCGGCTCGTCCAAAAGAAACAGAAACGAGGGAGAGCAGAGCACGGCCTTGTACGCCCCGCGCAGCGCTTCTTCGAGCGTGGCACGCCGATCCAAGGCTTGCCGGACCAGGTCGACGAAGGGATACGTTTCCTCGACCGTCACTGCGCGGCGATAGGCGCGCTCCATGAAACGCAAGAGTAGCGCCTGAGAGTCCTCCAGCGGCGTGCTCGACACGACAGTGTGAATCGCCGGCCGGGCCGGCGAATGCGCGAGAGCACGATGCTTGCGCGGCGGCTCGGTGGTGTTCGAATCCCGCTGCCAGGGTTTCAGCTCGAGCGATCCGAAGAGCAGACCTCGCACCGGGGGAGGCCACTGGCGATAAATCGGCCCTTCGACTTCGAGGTATTCGACGGCCACGCCCGGCCCGGCCCAACTGTTGGCCCCTTGCTCCAGGCCTGCGCCGTGGCACAGGCTGACGGGGTTGAAGTGGAAGTCGTCGTTCGGTTCTAGCCAAGTGTCGAACGTGCTCACCGTGGCATCGTTGGGTGGGGCATCGAAATAGCCCAACAGCCGCGACTTGGTGCCCAGTCGGAAGGGGCGCGTTTCCTTGGCCGGGAGCAGCTTGCCGTGATCCCAATCGAAGCTGTACGTCGAAATGCGAACCCGATGCAGGCCTGACTGAGGGATGTGGCCCCCCTGGCCGAGGATCAAGCGGCCAGCACCGTCGTAGTGGAAGAACGTGCCGCAGGCTTTGACCGGTGGCAGCTTGAGGTAGTCTTCATGCTTTTCGAGCTTCGATCTGCCCGTCGCGGGATCGTAGATCGACAAGTCGGGTCCGTCAGCGGCCAGCGCGATGACGGCCCCGTCGTGCAGGCGATTGCCGAAGAAACCTTCGTACTGCGGATAAAAACGCTCCTTCGTCACTTCGGGCTGGACCGGCTGCAGGGCGATTTCGGTGGCCTGGTCAAGCGCCTTGTCCACCGCGTCGAGATAGCCGGAAATCTGCACGTGCGAGATGCCGAGCGCGTCGGCGACTTTGTCGAAGCCTTGCGACATGCCGTCGGGGGGCAGCATCTCCCCGACGTCGAGCGCCGGTAGCTCTAAGAGATCGCGGAGCGTATTTTCGAATTCCACCCGATTCAGCCGGCGCAGGCCGCTGGGCCGCTCGCTCGCCCGCGTTTGCTCGGCCACCCAGCGGAGCAGGGAGGTGGTTTCGGCCGCGTCGGGGCGGGGCTTTTCCTTGGGAGGCATTTCGCCGTCGTGCAGCCGCTGCCAGACGTTCGACCAAATTTCGACGACGGCCGGATCGGAAAAATCGCGGCTCAACAGATCGAGCCTGAGATCGCCCTTGGCGACTCGTTCACCGTGACATTCGATGCAATGCCGGGCGAAGAAGTTTGCCGCGATGTCGCCCCGCGCGGCATCTGGCGGAATCGTTCGATCGTCGGCCAAGCTTGGACGGCCTAACGCGAGGACCAGCAGCAGTGCGGCAAAAAACGGCGCCGACATGGCCAGCCTGCGCCGGCGATCGTGTGAAAAAAGCGCGCCGATCACAGCATTTCCAGTCCGCGGAGGGTGCTGGTGCCGGACGCGAACCGATCGGTTTCGAGGCCGAGCCGCTGGAGCAGGCTGACGAACAAATTGGCCAAGGGCTCGTTGCGATGGGGGTCGAACGCCAGGTGCTCGCCGTGGCGAAAGCCACCGCCGGCCAGCAGGATCGGCAAATTGTCGTTCGAGTGAGCGTTGGCGTTGCCCATGCCGGATCCGTGCAGCACCGAAGTTCGATCGAGCAGCGTGCCGCCGGCCTCGGGAGCGGCCTTGAGCGCGCCGAGGAAGTCGGCGAATGCCCGAAGCTGACCCTCTTCGATCTTTCGGAGGTTTTCCACCGCGTCGGGCCGGCCGCCGTGGTGCGTCAGGTCGTGATGGGCGGCGGTGCCGAGATGATGGTTCGAGCCGCCATCCTGCACGAACAGGGTGATGATGCGGCTGGAATCGGTTTCCAGAGCCAGGCGAGCAACATCGTACATCAGCCGGCTGCGGCCGACCGTGTCGTGCGGGTCGGTGTTGTCGGTCGGCGGCGGGACGTCGACTTTGGGTTTTGGTTTTTTCTCCCACTCGGCGGCCGCTGTCATCCGCTCTTCGACCTCGCGGACCGAGGTGAAATACTCGTCGAGTCGGCGGCGGTCGGCCGCGCCCACTTGCCGCTCCAGCCGGCGGGCGTCTTGGATCGCGGCATCAAGCACACTTCGCCCCTGCCGCAACTGTTCGATGCGCGCGGCGACTTCCCCCTCGGCGCCTTGCAGGAACATTTGCGCAAAGACGACCGAGGGGCGACTTTCGCTCGGCAGCATGACGCCGGCCCGGCTCCAGGAGAGGCTGGTCGCCTCGCTGCCGACGCGCAGCGTGAGGCTGGGGAAGCGGGTGGCCGTGCCGATCTTTTCGCTGGCCAGTTGATCGAGCGAAATCGAATTGCGAAAGCTGCCTTGTCCGGGATGCGGCGCGGCGGTGAGAAACACCCGATCGGCTTCGTGGCCGCCGTCAACTTCGGGATGCGAGAGGCCGGAAAAGACCGTGAAATCGTCCCGATAGGGACGCAGGAGTTCGAGGTAGGGAGAAAGCTCGTAGCTTCGTCCCGCCGCGGTGGGAAAAAAGAACTGCGGCATGAGGCCCATGTCGTTGTACACGACCATCATCCGCCGGGGCCCGGCCGGCGCCTGGCCGAACGCCCGCGGCGTCATGGCTTCGAGCCAAGGCAGCGCCAGGGCCACGCCCGAGGCGCGCAGCATGGCGCGCCTGGAAAGGTTGGGCGAAGAGTTTGCTTTGGACATGCTGACTGACGGAGCGAGGGTGTGGGGGAGTCACGGATGCAATCGTGCCGCCGCGAGTGGGAAGCCGACTCAGAATCCAGCTTAACCGAAGGGGGTGGCAGAAACGAATTGACAATCGGAGTACGGCGAACGCCTCCTGCCGCCATCCGGGAAAAGCTGTACAGGGAAATAGATGGGAAATGCAATGCGATGACTTAATTCGGCGGGATTCGTCGCCGTATGCGACTGATCCCCCGTTGCGACTTGATACGCCCGCTTGATGTGGGGGAAGCCGCGAGACGTAACCGACGCTAGGTTGAGCGTGACGTGCCGGGCTGCGGCGATGCGTTTTTTCTGCAACGTCTTCGAGGAGTTTCTCATGCTGCGTCGTCCTTGCCTCGGTTCTGCGCTCGTGGCGGTCACGTTGATGGGTTCGACCTCTTTCGCGGATGCCGCAATCGTTTCGGCGACCGATGGCGGGGAGACGGTGGCGATCGACACCGCCACTGGATTGGAGTGGCTCGATGCATCGAACACGCTGGGAATGGTAGTGAGCACGGCCCAAGCCGATTTTCCCAGCTTCCAACTTGCCACCGAAGGCCAAGTGGAAACGTTAATTGAAGACGCGGGCTTTCCGGCCAACCAACTTCCTGACGGTGGCACGACGGACTCGACCTCGGGAAATCTGCTGGCCACGACGTTGGGCTATTCCTACAACACGTGGGTCCAGTATTACGGATCTGAGGCGGATGGCTGGGAATATCAAAGCCAAGCTTACTTCCTCGACGGAGCGAGTACTGGCGTCGACGAGGTCGCTCTCGATGCCCGAAACCCGCCCTTGGGATCGGATGGTACCTACGTGAATTTCTACTCGCTGGGCGATTCGTTTGGCACCGGCAGTTCGACGAACTTCATCCTATTGATCAAAGCGACCCCCGAGCCGTCGTCGGCGGCGTTGTTCGGCTGCGCGTTACTTGTCCTGGGATTCGCGCGAAACTTGCTGCGGCGAAAGCGGTGAAATCGTCGCGCCGGACCAGGGCGCAGGCCCACCTCCCTGCGGCACGCCAACAGGCCTCGGGTGGGCCGGTGCTTCAGCGGGCGCGGCCGATGGCAAAGTCGACAAGCTGCTGGCAGCGGAAGAAACCGGTCCAGTAGTTGTGCCCCTGGTCTTTGATGACGAGCAAATCCAAAAGTTGCTCTTGGCCGGCGGCGGCGTAGCGTTTTTTAAGCTCGGCCGAGTTGGCCTCGATCGGCACGACTTCGTCGATCGCGCCGTGGATGATGAACACGGGGACTTGGGCCTTGGGCAGTGCGTCGGCCCCGGCGATCGGATTCAGCTCGGCCAGCCGGGCGGTCAATTGGTCGAGCGGGAGGCCGTAGGCTGGCGCGGCCTTATCGATGCCGGGATAGCTGCGCAGATCAAAGACCGGATAGATACCGGCCAGGCCGGCCACGCGCTCGGGATTCGCAGTGGCCCAAGACAGGGCCATCAATCCGCCCCGGCTGCGGCCGAGCAGGCAGGGCTTGGCCCGATAGCCGCGCTGGCTGACCATCTCGTTGTAGAACTGGTCGAAGATTTCGCGGCCCGCCGGGCTGCCGAACGATTCGCCGACGTCGACGCCCGCCACGGCCACGCCGGCCGCCAAGAATTGCTCGTCCATCCATTTTTCGTGTTCGTCGGGATTGCCGGGCAGGGTGGGAAAGTACCAGATCCAGGGCTGCGGCGTCGCGCGTTTTTCCTTTTCCGGCAACATCACGAACGCCGGCCGCCCGGCGAGCTCGAATGTGTCGGCCGGCACGAAGAATTTTTTCGCCGGTTCGTCGGCATGGGCGAAACAACCGGTCAGAGAGGCACCAACCGAGGCGATGAACAGGATACGTGTTGACATGGCGGGTTCTCGGGGCGGAATTGGATTGCGGCGATTCCAGCCCGATTCTCGCCGCCCGCAGTGGACGTCGCAAGCTATTAGCCGCGGCGAAGGACATCTCAGGACGCGGCTTGCGCGAACTCCGTCGAGCCGAGAGCGGTCGAAATCCCTCGTCTGATAGAATCGCCGTCAACCGGGCGCGTAGAGACTCGTTCAACCGGGATCGTCGTCGAGCCATACCATGCAATTTGATCGTATCAGCTCAGAGACCGAACGCTTGATCAGCGATGTTTGGGCGATCACGCGCAGTTTCGTCGGGCGGATTCTGCAGGGTGACCAGCGGGTTTCGCTGTTGGCCGAAATCGCCGCTGCTGGCGAGCCTGCGGCGATTGCGCCGTTGTTTGGCATGCTCTTCGACCGCTCGGCCGGGGTCGCCGAGGCGGCGTCGGAGTGTTTGCACCGGCTCGCAATTGCGGTTCCGCCGGAGGACGTGCCAGAGTTGGCCGATTGGTACACCCGCGCGGACTGGTGGAACTATTACGAGCGATGGCGACAACTTCGCGTCGCAGACGTGGCCCGCTTGCCAAAAACCGGGTCGTCGCGGGCAGGGGTGCTGGGATTGGTGAGTTTTCACCGCGACGGCTACGTGCGCGAGGCGGCAGTGCGAGAGCTCGCCAAGATTGGTAATGGGTTCGAGCTGCCCTTTTTGCTGTTGCGGGTCAACGATTGGGTGCCGCAAGTGCGCGCGGAGGCGCAAGCCGCTGTCGCACTGCGCATGAGGGAAGACAATCTGCCGGCGTTCGTGCGTAACTTGCCGCTCTTGGTGCGGCTCGCGGGGTCAACCCGTGCGAGCAAGGCGGGTGTCTTCGAGTGGCTGGTCGACCACCTCGTCCGACTCGAACATTTCGGCTCGCTTAAGAATCTAATTCAAGAATCAGCGCGGCCTGTGAGCCGCAAATGCTTTCGGCAAGCGATCCAGATTACGGGCTCTCATCAGGTCGAACTCGTTTGGCTTGGGCTGCGATCGAATGACATTGCCCTGCGGCTCCTAGCTGCCCGCGCGGCGCCGAACGTGCTGGCACCAACCGATCTGGACGCGGCGCTCGAAACGATGGAGCACGACGGGTTCATGCCCATTCGGCGCGAAGCGCTGCTAGCGCGAATTGCCGACGAAGGCGAGGCGGCGACGGCACCGCTCGAAGCGGCGCTTATGGATCGGAACGCCTCGCTGCGAGAACTGGCCCGATTCCATCTTGCCCGCCGCGGCCGAAATGATTTCGCCGCGCGTTATCGCCTGGCGCTGTCAGCCGATGGGAGCAAGTCGATCGCGCTGGCGGGGCTGGCGGAAACGGGAAGCGAAAGCGACTTGGAACTGGTGCGCCCTTACCTGACGTCGCGTTTTCCGAACGAGCGGTTCGCCGCAGTCCGCGCATTGGTTCGACTTGGAGGCGCGAAAGCCGCCGGCGAGTTGGCCGAATTCTTGGCCGGTGATCACGCCAAAATAACGGCGGCCGCCAGGCAGGGGCTGGAAGCCGCCGAAGCCACCTACGACGCCGAGCGAATGGAGGCACTTTTGGATGATTCGCGGCCGCATGTGCGCCGTGCAGCGGTCCATCTGGGAAAGGAGCTGGGCGGCTGGGCAGGCTTGCCGTTGCTGTTACGGGCTGCGTTCGACGGCGATGCAGAAGTCGCCGCGATGGCCAGGAGCCGCGTGCGCAAGTTCGGGGTGCGGGTGTTCACGCAGCCGAGCGAGCACGAGCGGGCACGAATCATCGCTGCGGTCGCTGCAACCAAGCCAGGGATCGAAGACGACTTTGTCACCGAGCTGAACTTGTTTCTCCGCTCACGCGGCCTCGCCTAAAACCCGGCTCACGCCAGAATCGGCTTGACCACCTGGCCGGCGACATCGGTGAGGCGGAAGTCGCGGCCTTGGAAGCGATAGGTCAGGCGCTCGTGGTCGACGCCCAAAAGGTGCAGGATCGTGGCCTGCAGATCGTGGACGTGGACGGGATCGGTGACCGCGTTCATGCCCAGGTCGTCGGTGGCGCCGAAGGTGAGCCCCGGCTTGACGCCGCCGCCGGCCATCCAGACGGTGAAGCCGTAGGGATGGTGGTCGCGGCCCCATTTCGGCCGGTTGTTGATATCGCCTTGGATGAACGGGGTGCGGCCGAATTCGCCTCCCCAGATGACCAGCGTTTCGTCCAATAGCCCGCGCTGGGCCAGGTCGCGCACCAGGGCGGAGCTGGGCTGATCGGTGTCGCGGCACTGCGTGTAGAGCTCGGTGGTCAGCGAACTGTGCTGGTCCCAGCCGGCGTGCATGAGTTGCACGCTGCGGACACCGCGCTCGACCAGCCGCCGGGCCAAAAGGCAATTGTGGGCATACGTGCCCGGCTCCTTCACCTGCGGGCCATACATTTCCAGCGTGGCGGCCGATTCGTCCGACAGGTCGGCCAGGCTGGGGACGCTGGCCTGCATCTTGAAGGCCATTTCGTACTGCGCGATGCGCGAAGTGATTTCGGGATCGCCGAAATCGGCCGCCTTGAGCTCGTTCACGCGGGCGATGTCGTCCAGCCAGCCGCGACGCATGTCGCGCGACATGCCGTCCGGATTCGAAACATACAAGACCGGGTCGCCGCTGCCGCGGAATTTGACCCCTTGGAACCGCGAGGGCAAGAAGCCGGCCCCCCAGTAGAAATCGTAAAAGATCTGGCCACAGCTTGTCCCCTTGCTCACCGACGTCATCACGACGAACGCGGGCAGGCTGTCGGTCTCCGAGCCGAGACCATAGCTGAGCCAAGCCCCCAGCGTCGGTCGGCCGGGAATCTGGCCGCCGCTCAAGAGAAACGAAATCGCCGGGGCGTGGTTTACCGCGTCGGTGTGCAGACTTTTGACAAAGCACAATTGATCGACGATTTCGGCCGTGTGCGGAAACAGCTTGCTCACCCAAGCGCCCGACTGGCCGTGCTGAGCGAAGGGCTCGATCGGCGCGAGCAGCAGCTTGCCCTGCGCGTTGCCGGTCATCGTGCTGAAGCGGCGGCCGCCGATGTATTCCTCGGGCACTTTTTGGCCGTGCATTTCGGCCAGTTTGGGTTTCCAATCAAACGAGTCGACGTGTGTGGGAGCCCCGTTTTGAAACAGGTAGATGACGTGCTTGGCCTTGGGGGCGAAATGGGGCAGGCCGGGGAGACCGCCGATCGGACTCGCGGCGGGCGAACCGGCAGCTGACGCACCGGTGGAAGCATCGGCCGCCAGTCCGTCGCGGGCGAGAAGTCCGGCCAGCGCCGCGCCGCCGATGCCCAGCGACGTGCTACCCAGAAACTCGCGGCGAGTCAGGTGATCGCGAAGGGCGTGAAGCGGATGCACGGCGTCACTCCTTGCTCAGGGTTTCGTCAAAATTCAGCACGGCCAAGGCCAGCGCGGTCCAGGCGGCGTGTTCGGCCGGCTCGAGTTTTTCGTCGCGTGGCGATTCCCCCACGGCCAGCAGGGCCAACGCGGCTTTGGGATCGGCACGAAATTCGGCCCGCGAGCGCTCCAGCCCGGCCAGCAGAATCGTGCGTTCGGCCTCGCTGGCCCGGCGGGCGAGCAGGCGGCGAAAGACCTCGTCGAGCCGAGCGGCCGGCTCGGCATCGGTCGAGAGCACCCGCTGGGCGAGCGCGCGAGCGGCTTCGACGAACGTGGTGTCGTTCAGCGTCAGCAGGGCTTGCAGCGGAGTGTTGGTGCGGACCAGTTTGACCGTGCAGGTTTGCCGCGAGGCATTGTCGAAGAATTCGGTCGGGCCCACGATCCGCCGCCAGAAGGTGTACAGGCTGCGGCGATAGAGGGCCTCGCCATGCTCTTGCTCGTAGCGCTTGTTGCCAAAGGTGGCCTCTTCCCACACGCCGGCTGGCTGATAGCCCCGGACCGGTGGGCCCCCTTGCCGGCGGACCAACAGGCCGGCGGCGGCCAGGGCCTGATCGCGCAGCATCCAGGAGGGCAAGCGGTAGCGGGCACCGCGGGCGAGCCAGCGATTGTCGGGATCGTGCTGGGCCGCGTCGTGCTGAGTCGTGTTGCCGGTGAAGCGGGACGACTGCCGATAGGTGCGGCTGGTGACGATCGAGCGCAAGAGCCGCTTGGTATCCCAGCCGGAATCGCGGAAATCGGCCGCCAGAAAATCGAGCAGGTCGAGGTAACGCGGTATCTCGGCCTGCGAGCCAAAATCTTCGACCGTCTTCACCAGTCCGATGCCGAACACCTGCTGCCAGAGGCGATTGACCGTCACGCGGGCCACCAGCGGCTGCTGGGGCGAAACGAGCCAGCGGGCCAGGCCCAGGCGGTTGTGCGGGGCGTCGGCCGGCAGCGGCACCAGCGCGGCGGGGGTGCCGGCCGTGACTTCTTGCTGCGGCTGGCTATAGATGCCGCGACTGAGCACGAACGTTTTGCGCGGTTCGGGCCGGTCGGCCATCACCATCACTTTGGCGATTTGCTTCTGCAAGCTGTCGAGCGCGTCCTTGGCCTGCTTCTGTTCGCCGGCCGCCTGGCGGTAGTTGGAATCGCTTTCGAGAAACGCCGCGCGGATGCGGCCGGCTTGCTCCGGCGTGCGCCGCTCGGCTGCCACGGCCAGAGCGGTTGCTACTTCAGGGGCCAACTGCAGACGATCCGACAAGCCGGGGGCTTCGGCAGCGGAAACCGAGAGGCGGAAGTAACCGAGGTTGTGGCTTTTGTGAATCGAATCGTGCCGCAGCGTGATCGTGAGATACGAACCCGGCCCGGCGGCGACCGGCTCGACGCGCCACACGGCCCGATGGTCGCGATTCACGAAGCCGCCGTCGTAGACGGCCCAGCCCGAGGCCGCGTTGCCGTCGAACGTGAACAACGGCGAAAAACCGCCTTGCGAAAAGCTTGCCTTGGCGTCGGTGAATTTGAGCAACTGCGGCTCGGCGTCGGGGCGATGCAGGATGATTTCGATCTCGGTGAGCACGAAGTTGCCGCTGTCCGAGCGGGCCAGGCCGCCGGCGGTCATCGACGGATGCCGCTGGGCTTCGAGCTGAATGCCGGTGAGGCGATCGAGCTCGACCGGGGCGGTGATGGTGTAGGTGTCGTTGGTTGGGTTTTCGCCGCTGGCCAGAATCAGGCCGTCGGCCTGGGCCACGAGGGTTTGATGTTCGGCCTTAAGCGTGGTGGGAGTGAGCCGGGTCCAGGCAGTTTCGGCCGCGGCGGCACCGCGCTCCCACTCGGCCTGGCCGGGCGAGAGTTCGCTGGCGCGGCGTTCGACGGTGGCATTCTTTTCGGCCAGCGTCTGCTCGGCGGCGGCCAGGAGCGGTTTTTGTTCGGCCGTGGGGGCGGCGAGGTTGGGGGCCGATTGCGGATCGCCCCCGCCTCCTTCGACGGGCGTTTGATTGAAGAAGGCGAACAGTCCGTAGTACTCGCTTTGGGCGAGCGGATCGAACTTGTGGTCGTGGCAG
>DATJTR010000442.1:0-10171 GCA_035503215.1 Pirellulales bacterium | reverse complement strand
TTGAGCCGCCGCGCGGTCGGAATTGCACCGTCTCGCCGGCTTGCAATTGGGCGATGTATTGCGTGGCCCAGCCCATCTGGCTTCCTCTGGAAAAAGGTGTCAGGAACCGATTCGCGATTCGGTTCCTGACACCTTTTGTTCAATCCCCTTGCAGCTCCGCGGATTCGCGGATCTCGACATCATCCGAATCGTCAGGCTCGGCCGGCTTCTGCTCGGCTTCGCCTTTCGACTCGTGATATTCCTGCTCGGTGTTGATTTCCCAGATGTTCGATTTGTCCGTGCGGCCGGCAGCGATGTTATCGACGGCGGTCATGGCCGTCAGCATCGAATGGTCCTGGTTGTTGTATTTGTGCATGCCGTTGCGGCCGACGAGAAACAAGTTCTCGAACCGATCGACGAACGTTCGCAGCTCGTCGAACCGGTCGTAGGTGCCGAAATAGGCCGGGTAGGTCTTGGGCATGCGAATCACGGTGGCATCAACCAGGTCGGCCCGCTCCATGATGCCGATCCGCGAGAGTTCTTCGGTCGCCAGCTCGATCATCTCGGGGTCCGAGAGCTTCCACATCGGGTCGGTGTCGTTGCAGAAATACTCCAGGCCGATCCACACCAACGAGGGATCGGCCACCATGTAGGGGCTCCAGTTGTTGAAGACCTGCAGCCGCCCCAGCTTCACGTCGGGTTCCTGCACGTAGATCCAGTTGTCCCGGATCAGGCCATTGGAGTTGCCGATCTTCTCCTGCACTTTCAGCCGCTTCACCAGCATGCCCACGGTGATGAAGTCGCGGTACATCAGCCCGTTACTGACTTCCTGCACATTGGCGGGCACCGGGGCGTCGAGCGCGGCGATCAGTTCCCGCACCGGCATGGTGGAAAAGACGAAGTCGGCCGCGTAGGTCGTCTCCTGGCCGGTCTGGGTATTCACGGCCGTGACCGAGGCGATGCGATTGCCTTCCGTGTGCAGCCGGGTGACCCGCTGGTGATGATGGATTTCGCCGCCGCGCCGCGTGACGTCGGCGGCCACGATTTCCCACATTTGGCCCGGGCCGAATTTGGGATATAGAAACTGCTCGATCAGCGAAGTCTCGGTGTTCTTTTGCCGCACGTCCTTATTCGGCCGTTTGAAGACCGACTTCGCGGCGTGCAGCAGGGCCTTGGCGATCGACAGTCCCTTGATCCGCTGGGCGCCCCACTCGGCACTGATGTTCGAGCAGCTCTCGCCCCACACCTTTTCGGTGTAGGACTTGAAAAACGTCAGATACAGCTCGCGGCCGAAGCGGCTGATGAAGAATTCTTCCAGGTTGCCCGGATGCTTGTTCGGAAACATCGCCGCCCGGGCGTAGCTCAGCCCGATCTTCACCATCCGCAAGGGACCGAGCTTGACCATCGTGTCGGCATTGAGCCGAATTGGATAGTAGAAGAATTTCCGCAAGAAGTAGATCCGGCTCCGCCGCTGGCGGACCAGCATCACCCGGTCTTCCTTCTCCGGATCGGTGTTGGTGCCCGAGGGGGTCAGTTGCCGCTGGCTGCCTTGATAGACGAGCGACAGGTCGTCGGTCTTGCCCAGCTCTAGCGGCATGCGATCGAGCCACCACTGCATCACCCGGTCCGACTTGGAAAAGAAGCGGTGGCCGCCGATGTCGATGCGGTTGCCCTTGTAGTTCACCGTTTGCGAGATGCCGCCGATCGCGGCGCTCATTTCCAGCACGATGGGGCGGACGTCGGTGCGGTCGAGCAGCTCGGAGGCGGCCGTCAGTCCTGCCGGCCCGGCTCCAATCATCACGGCGGTACGCGTCATGCCGGCACCTTGGAAAACAGCAGCAGCTTGCGCACGCCGAAGTTCCAAACCAGCAGCAGGGCCACGGCCACGATTTTCACCAGGCGATAGTCGAACGCCCAATTCGTCACGCCCACGAACATGATCAGTTCGTTCAGGCCCAGCCCACATAGGCCCACGGCCGTAAACACCAAGAACTCGAAGCCGCGATTGCTGACGCTGCGGGAGTCGAACACCCAGGTGACGCTGAGGACGTAGTTCATTACCAGCCCGAACACGAAGCCAATCGAGGCGGCCGTGAGATAGCCGACGCCCACCAACTCCTTGAGAGCCACCATCACGGCGAAATCGACGAGAAACGAGAAACCGCCGACGACCAGGTAGCGTGCGAACTGGACCAGCCAAGTCGATGCTGCCCTGTTCGTTGCCGTGTCCGTCGCCGGTTCCGCCGCATCGCACACGATCGCGGCCGACGTCGCTTCGCCGCCGAGCAGGGTCTGCGGCTCTGCCACCGCTTCGTCGCCAACGTTCAACAAGGGTATGCCCCAGTTACACAGAATCAGTGAACTGCCGCGCGAACGCGCGCAGAGAAGGAGAGGTAGTTAATCCATAGTAGCATTACGACCCCGGGCGTCAAGCTAATGGGGGGTGTGCTCGCGACCAGCACGCCGCGCAACCGTCAGAATCCTCGCGGCGTGGCGGCCGCGGGCCGCGATCAGCCTTCGGCCGAGGAAATCGCGGTGGCCGTGGCGCCGCTCGGCCACGCGCTGGTTGCCGGCCGGTGTCTGCGGTATGCCGCAAAGAATTGCCAATCGAGCAAAGCCGCCATGCCCGCGAGGCAAGCGCCGCGAATCACCGACAGCGCCACGGGCACCGGCTCGAGCGAGATCAGTCCGAATTGGTAATGCCAGGGATACAACCAGCTCGAAATCGCCAGCTGAACGATCACTAGCAGGGCGAACGCTCCCCACACGAGATCGCTGCGGGAAAAAGTGTTCCACGCCAACAGCAAGGCCAGCGGCATCAGCCAGAAAGCGTAATACAGGCAGTAAACGTGCGAGAGCACCGCGGCATTGACCAGCACCAGAATCGCCGTGTCCATTGCCAGCCGGCGCGAAAACCCCGTTCCCTGCCGCCACGCCCAAACGATCGCCGCGGCGAGCATGGCTGGCGGCAAGACGCTCGACAGGGTTTTGAACGCGTCCGTCACGGGCGAGACCACGTCGAACGCCCAATGCGACTCGACCACCTCGCAAGGAAATCCAAACCAGCGCAGCACGAGCACGATCGCTCCCCACGTCGATTCGATATTGATTCCCCGCTCGCCGTGGTAGCGAAACAGCTCGAACACGCCCGGCCCGGCGAGCGCGTAATGCAGTAGAAACGGGCCGGCGGCGGCCGCCGTCAGTACCGCGACGCGCGTGGCGAGTTGCCCCCAGCCCAGGCCGGCGCGCCAGTCGGCCAGCAGCAGAAAGGGCACGAAGACGACCGGCATGATCTTGAAGCTAATCCCCAGGCCGAGAAAAACGTAGGCGGCGATTCCCCACAGGCCGAGAGGCGACGAATCGCTTTGGGCTTTGAGCCAGGCGGCAATCGCCAACAGGAAGAACATCGCCAGGCCGATGTCCAGCGTCTCGTAGAGGAACCACGGCTGCACGGCCGTCATCACCGCGTAGGCCGTCGGCAGCGCCCAGCGGGCCGTCGGCGAAATCGTGCCGCCGATGAAGAACAAAAGCAAGAAGCAGACGACGTCGGCCGCAAACAGCTCGAAATTGAACCAGCCGAAATACCAGTCGCGAAACCGCGCGACTTCTTCGGGCGCGGCCGACGTGTCGGAGTACGTCCGCGAATCGATCCACCGCGGCATGGCGGTCAGCCACCAGGCCAAGGGGGGATACTCGAAGGAGAAATCGCGATAGACCGTCTGGCCCAAATCGACTCCGCGCAGCGCGCGAACCGCAAAATAGCCCGACGCCCGATCGTGCCCGGGAACGGTGAAAAACCACTCCAGCCGAGCCGCGACGAATACCACCACCGCCAGCACCAGCAGACATTCGCGCATGGGAATGCGCGCGAGCAGTTCGGCCAGTTTGATGTCGTCGCCGGCTTGATCGTCGGACATGAAAACCACGACCTGTTCGGTTCCGGCCAGCACGGTCCGTTCGCGCGGCGGCCGTGCTGGTAACGATCGGTCGCCCGCGGAAGTGCGCCTGGAGCGATTGTGCCCTGCGAGGTGGCCGAATGCCAGTCGTCTACGGTCCCAGCCAATCGAGCGTCTGCACGATCCACTGAAACACGTCCGACATTTCCGGCCGCTCGGCGGGCAAGAGCACGAGCTGCATGTGGTTCAGCTCGAACGTGCGGCGGCTTTCGACCCCCGGCAAAAGCGCCGACTGGATCGAGACCGCCCCATCTCCCCGGCCGTCTTCCAGCTCGGGCATTTCCAGCATCGACACCAGTTCGTCGCGCGGCTTGCCCCGGGTGAGCGACAGGGCCGAGCGCTGTGCCGCCACCAGCATCGTCTGCGGAACGTAACTTTTCGTGCCGGCGGCACAGTGATATTTCACCCCCTGGGGCGGCCGCTCCCGCTCGTTGAGCGTGGTGAGAAACTCGCTGCCGGGCTTCAGATCGTCGGCCGCCTCGCCCAAGCCGTCTTGGATCGTGCCCCAGGTCTTCCAATTCTTCTTCACCGCTTCGCGAAATAGCTCCACCACCGGCTGGGCGCCGCTCAGTCCCGAGCCCAGGTTGGGCGTGCCGAGCATGAATAGATCGGTGATGCAGCCGGGCCTCTTGTCGGGCGTTTCCAGGACATAGCGCACGACCAGGCCGCCCATGCTGTGCGCCACCACGGCGACCCGCAATTTCGGGTGCCCCACCGCCAGCATTTTCAAATCGTCGCTCAGCCGATCGCCGGCCCAGGCGATCGGGCCGTCGTTCGGATAGTCGAAAAACAGGGTCTGCACTTGCCACGCTTTGCAGGCCTGGCGGAAGCGGCGGAAATCCGCCTCGTCGGAGTCGAGCCCGTGCACGAGCAAAATCGTCCGCTTCGTGGGGTCAAAATCTTCCGGCAGATGCAGCCCGTTGTTCTTGGGCCACTCCATCGAAATGCCGAGATACTTTTCGATCAGGGCCCGGTTTCGCCGCCGCGTGGCGTCGTCTTGCGGATTGCGCAGCCGCACGACGAGTTGCCCATCCTCGATTTTGGCCGGCACCATTCCCAACACGCCGGCCACCGCCAGGGCCTTGCGCTCGGCGTCGGTAATATGGTGTTCCTTCTCGGGCACGAGCGACAGCGGAATGTGCGCGTTCGCCCGCTCGTTGCACTGCCGGCACAATTCGCGCGGCGAAAAATACGCCCCCTCGCGCAGCGGCACCGCAATATCGATGAACTCGTCGGCCGCCGCTCGCCGGGCCGCAGCCAACAACAGCAGGGCCGCCGCGAGCATCGCGCAGAGGTGGATGCCAACTCGGTTCATCGCAGCATTCGCTTTCTCGGCCAGGCCGACCCCAAACCCGCACTGCGAGCCCGGGACTCAGACGATATCGAACGCAACGCTTCGAGCCATCATACGGCCCGAGCCGCTAGCGTGTCGATCCGAGTCCATGCTGGCACGCCGGCCAGCCGCGCTAATGCTTAGCAGCTGCGAGCCGTTCCGTGGCCACGCGTTTCACTGCTTGCAAGTCGAGCTTGCCGGTGCCAAGCACGGGAATCGCTTCGACCTCGAAAAAGCTGTCGGTCGAGGGAATCCACAAGTTGGGCAAGCCGGCCTGCGACAGCCGTTCGACCATCGCATCGGGCGTTTTGTCGGTCTTGGTGTGCAAGACGAGCAGGCGTTCTCCCTTGCGCTCGTCGGGGACGGCAGTCACCGCCACGGCCAGGTGCTGTTCTTCTCCGGACAGAAATTGCTGCAGCAATTCTTCCACGCGGCCGTGCGGCACCATCTCGCCGCCGATCTTGGAAAACCTGCTCTGCCGCCCCGTGATGGTGATGAAGCCGTCGGCGTCGAGCCTGGCCAGGTCGCCGGTGCGATACCAGCCGTCGCGCAGCACTTCGGCCGTGAGCTCGGGCTGGTTCAAATAGCCTTGCATCACGTTCTCCCCCTTCACCCACAGCATGCCCGGCTGGTCGACCGCCAGCGGGGCGCCGGTTTCGGGATCGAGCACTTTCACGCTCACGCCGGGCACAGGCCGGCCGACGGTCCCCTCCTTCAAGCCCTGCCCCGGCTGCCGTGCCCGGCTGGGAGGCAAGTTCACCGACACCAGCGGCGAGGTTTCGGTGGTGCCGTAACCTTCGACCGGCCGCACGCCGAATTTCTTTTCGAACGCCTCGCACAAGTCGTGCGGCAGTTTTTCGGCCCCAGCCACCACCACGTCGAGCGCCTTGAGCTGCTCGGGTGCGATCCGCTTCAAATAGCTCCGCAAGAACGTGGGGGTCGAGAGCATGATCGTCACGCCGTGCTTCTCGCACAGCTTGCCGATCTGCTGGGCTTCGAGCGGGCTGTAATGGTACACCGCCTTCAAATCGAGCGCCAGCACGCTCCACAAGCTGACCGTGTAACCGAAGCAATGAAACATCGGCAGAATGCCGAGCAGTACGTCGCGCTGGGAAAGCTGCACCACCTCGTCGATCGCCCGCGCGTTGGCCCCGATGTTGCGGTAGCTGAGCATCACCCCTTTGGGCAAGCCGGTCGATCCGGAGGTGAAAATCACGGTCAACAGATCGTCGGGCCGGAGCCGATCGACGCCCAGCCGGCGCGCGAGCATCGCCAGCGGCAAGCGCGATTCGAGCCAGCCGATCGCCTTGTCGGCCAGCGTAATACGATCGCGCAAATCTTCCAGATAAACCAGCTCGGCATCGAGCTTCACGTCCAGCTTTTCCATCACCCGGTGGCTGGTCAGCACATGCCGGATGTTGCACTGTTTGAGACAGTAGTTGAGCGTCTCGGAGCTGCTGGTGTAATTCAGGTTCACAGTCACGCGCGACATGAGCGAGAGCGAGACATTGGCCACCACCGCCGCCACCGAGGGGGGCAAAAGCACGGCCACGAATCGTTCGTCGGGCCGCACGATTTCGCGCATCAGAAACCGCCGCAGCACCAGGGAGCGCGTCAACAGGTCGCCTCCCGTCAGGTCGGCGCCGCTCGAGTCGGCCACTTTCGACTTCGCGCGCCAGCGGCGGCAGCAGGCCAGGAATTCCCGCGGCAGAAAAAATTCGCTCGACTCGCTCACGGTCGGAGCTCCGCTGGGCCAATGGCGACGGGCACTCTGGCGGCACGCGCCAATCGTTGCCGCCCGATTTGAAGGGTAACTTGATACGAAGGAAAACGGAAACGCCGCTACTTCGCCGCCGCCTTCGGCTGCAGCTCATCGGCCACGCGATCGGCCCCATACACGCTGCGCAGGCATTCCACGATCGAACTCGAATGCACCGCCAAGGCCCGCGACTGCCGATCGGTATACACGTAATCCAGCACCAACGATTGAATGTTGCCGTCGAAGATGATGCCGACGAATTCGCCGGCCCGATTCACCACCGGGCTGCCCGAGTTGCCGCCAATGATGTCGGCCGTGCTGACGAAATTCAGCGGTACGGCCAGATCGAGCCGGTCTTTGGCCTCGTGCCAACTGTCGGGCAGCACGAACGGCGGCAGTTTGTCGTGTTTCGTCTCATGCTCGAACGCCCCGCCGATCGTCGTCCACGGCGGCAGCTCGACGTTGTTCTCCTGGTAGCCCCGCACCACGCCAAACGCCAGCCGCAGCGTGAAGGTGGCGTCGGGATAAATCTGCTGCCCCGACAGGGCGAAGCGGGCCTGGGCGATCTTGCCATAGGCTTGCCGCAGCGGCTCGTCGACCTGCTGTTGATATTTTTCGCGCACTTCGCGGGCCGCGGGGTCGATCGCCCGGACCAGCGCCAACATCGGGTCGTCCGAGCCCTGCACGGCCCTGGGCCCACCGAGCGCCAGCCGCTTCCGCACCGCCACGTCGCCGAGTTTCGTCCCGGCCACAAGCTGCGCCGCCCGGTCGCGCGGCGATTGGCCAGCGAGCATCTTCACCACGATCGCATCATCCGGCCCGGCCAGTTCCATATGCCGCGCCAGCCCATCGGCCATGCGCAGCGTTTCCAGATCGTCGTAGATCGGCGCGGGCGAGAACAACTCCTGCCGCACCGATTCCAGGTTCGACTCGCGATATTCCCGCAACCGCTCGGCGTTTGGCTTGGCCGTTTCGTCGGCATAGCGCAACACCTCGCGGGCGATCTCGAACAGCCGGCTGTCCATGGCCGAACCATCTTCCAACAGCAGCTTGCGTTCGTATATCGAACGCCACACGGCCAGCGCCTTGCTCACCTGGGCGTAGGCCGCCTCGGCGTCGGCAAATTGCTTCTCCGCTTGCCGGCTGCGGAACTGAGCGCGCAATTGCTCTTCGGCTGCGCGCTTCACGTCGATGATCCGCGGGTCTTGCAGCCCGGCCAATCCGCCCACGCGGGCCTTGCGAAAATTCTGCACGCCGAACAATTCGTCCCCCGCCCGCCGGGCGTTCTCGGGCGAGCGGTCGCTGAACGATTTGAGCAGCACCTCGCGGCGAAACAACAGCTCGAGCGAGCGCGGAAAGTCGATGTCCCGCAGGAACTTCAAATGTTCGACCGTCTTCAACCGATCGGTATCCCCCGGGTTGCCCGCCACGAACACCAGCTCGCCGTCCCCTGCCCCGGTAGCGCTCCACTTGAGATAGTGTTCGATCTTGGCCGGCTGGTCGTCTTCGTAGGCCCGAAAGAAACAGATGTCGAGATCGTAGCGCGGATACTCGAAGTTATCGGGGTCGCCGCCAAAGAACGCGATCGCATGTTCCGGGGCGAACACCAGCCGCACGTCGGTGTACTTCTTGTAGAGATAAATCTGATACATGCCGCCGTTGTAGAGCGTGATCACATCGCTGCGCAGCCCGGTCTTGGCCGAGGTTTCCTGCTCGATGGTATTGATCACTGCCCGGCGAGCCTTTTCGGCTTCGGCCAGGCTCATGCCCGGCTTCACGGCCGAGGTGACGCGGGCCGTCACGTCGCGGATGTCGACCAGCACGTTCAATTCCAGGTCGAGGCACTTCATCTCTTCGGCCGCGGTCTTGGCAAAGAAGCCCTCGCGCACATAGTCGTGCTCGGCCGACGACAGTTTGTGCAGAGCGTCGGCCCCGACGTGATGATTCGTCAGCACCAGCCCCGTGGCCGAGACGAACGATCCCGATCCGCCGCTATTGAACCGCACCGCGGCCCGTTGCAAGTGCGAGAGCCAGGGCTCGCTGGCGTCGAAATCGTACTTGGTCTTCAGCAATTCCCGCGGCGGCGCGTTGAACAGCCACATCCCCTCGTCGGCCCGGGCCGCGCCGCCGACCGGAAGTGCGACCGCGCAGCATGCTGCGACAAGCAGGTTCGTCCACCACTGGTTGCCCCCTGCGATCCACGCAAAGCCATCGACCATCCGCAGCTCCCGGCGTTCAGCCATCAGCAATGCATCTCCTTCGCCAAGAAATTCTGTCTTAATGAGATCCAGCAACTCAAAATCGTCGCGTCTCTCTTCTAAAGCCTTCTCATTCCGCCTTCTTCTGGCCGCCGAGCATTTTGCCCGAGCCGACCAATAGCAAGACGAGCATCAGGACGGCGAAGGTAACCAGCGCCGGCCAGGCGCGCTGCTCCCAAACGTCCTGGCTCCAGAAGCGGCTCAATTGGAGCGTCTCGACCCAGGCGTTCGGCAAAAAGCCCATCATGGCCGCGGCCACGCCGGCCAGCGTGCCGCCGGCGATATAGCCCGACGACAACAAGATGCCGGGCCCGGTCTCCGTTTCGGTCGTCGCGCTCCGCCGCCAGCGGTCGACGAGCCAGCGCAGCAAGCCCCCCAAAAAGATCGGCACCGAGGCGGTAATCGGCAGGTAGACCCCCACGGCAAAAGGCAGCGACGGCACCCCCGACAATTCCAGCACCACGGCGATCAATCCGCCAATCACCACCAGGCTCCAAGGCAGCTCGCCATTGAAGATGCCGTCGATGATCAGCGCGATGAGTTGTGTTTTCGCCGCCGCGAATCGCGTGACTGGCCGGCCGTCGTCTTGCGATTTCAAGCGGCCGTTGATCGCCGGGTCGATGTAATAGCGGAACCGCCCGGCATCGTCGATCAGGTATTTTCCCGGCAGAACCCCCGCCAGGCGATCGCGGCGGGTCACGCTGAGCACGTGGTACATCGTCGGATCGGTGGCGGCATATTCGCTGCCCGCCTGTTCCATTTGCGTCAATTGGCCGACGTTGGGCACGGTCACCGTCGGCAGTCCCTGCCGGCTGTAAATCGTGCCGGCCTGGTTCAACAACAACAGCGTCCAGCCAATCACCAAGGCCGAAGTCAGCGCCCCGAC
>DATJTR010000441.1:0-8617 GCA_035503215.1 Pirellulales bacterium | reverse complement strand
TGGTCGTGATGAACGTGGCCGACGACGCCGAGAACCCTGAAAAACTGCTGGCATCGCTCGAGGGGCAAGCCAAGGCGGTCGCCATTCCCCTGCGGCTGGAGTTGGAACTCTCCCGTATTTCCCCCGAGGAACGCCAGCAGTTCCTCGCCGAAATGGGACTCACCGGCTACGACCGCGACAGCTTGCTGCGCACCATTCTCGACGTTTCCGACCAGATGCTCTATTTCACGGCCGGCGAGAAAGAGGTCCGCACCTGGATGCTCCGCAAAGGAGGCACGGCCCTCGAGGCCGCCGCGAACATCCACACCGATCTGGCCCGCGGATTCATCCGGGCCGAGACGATGAACTGCGACGATCTGACGCGCCTCGGCAGCGAGCGCGAGATCAAGGCCGCCGGCCTCGTGCGCCAAGAGCCGAAGGACTACGTCATTCGGGATGGCGACATCCTCAACATCCGCTTCAGCGTCTGATCGGGCTGGCGGCCGCCTCGCTCGCTTCGCTTTTCAGCTAGCACGCGCTGTAATTCTTGCCGCGCCCCCATCGACACGCGTCCCAGGATTTTCTGCGGTGCTGTCGTGCCATGAGGCCCAGGCCGGAAATGTGATCGCAAACGGCCCAGAATGTGCTCTTTGCCCAATCCGCACATCGGGCCTGTCAAAGCATTTTTCTGCGATCCGTTTGATGCAACGCAACCCATTTGGCACAAGAGTTTTATCGAGCGTCCGAGCGACGCGAGAAAAGTGGCTCATACGCGGCCGGCGAACGACGGGAAGTGATCGCCTGGCTTACAGAGACCATAAAACTCAAATTATCGGAAAACTGGCCCCAAAGCACCAGGTTAACGCAGGGCTTGTAAGTTATCTCCAGCGGCTTGACAACCAAGTGCTCGATGATAACTTAACACCCTAGACTACGTATTCGTGTCCAATCTATGCAATCGGCAAAAGCTTACAAACAGGGCAGCCGCAGTCGCTTGCAAAGGGGAAAACACGGGTGCACGGGCGTTGCCAAAGTGCATTGGCGTGTTGAGGTCCCGCCTCGATCGGAAGGCCGTCCCGATCTTGGGGGAGAACGTAGGACGGCGTGTTTTGGTTGGGTCGGATCGTGTGTGACCCTTACGTTCCGGAACCTGTTACTTGGAGGATTTTAGGATGAATCGTATGTTTGTCTTTGGCATCGCGATCTTCTTCGCGATCGTCGGCATCGCCCTGGTCGGCGGTGAGAAAGCGGCTGTGGCCGGTCATGGTTGCCATGGCTGCTCGGGCTGCTCGGGTGATTGCGGCGGTGCCCCCGAATGCGGTGGCGCTCCGGCTTGCTGTGGTTGCCACGGCTGGTTCCGTCACCACCATCGTCGTCATCGCTGCTGCGGTTGCCATGCCGAAGCTCCGGCCTGTGCACCGGCTTGCGAGACCCCGGCCGCCCCGAGCTGTGCCGCTGCCCCGAGCTGCGACGGCGCTGCTCCTGCCGCTCCGGCTGCTCCGGCCGCGCCTGCGACCCCGCCGGCTCCCGAAGCTCCGAAGCCCAGCGCAAAGCTGTTTCACGGCTCGCTGTTCAACGTCAGCTTTCGTAACTAATTTTGGCCAGCCCACGCGGCTGGCTGACCTTGGCGAGCGGAACCCTGCCCTGAGTTCCGCTCTGGCAAAGGGACCCATGGAAGCCGGATCTCTTCACGGGATCCGGCTTCTTTTTTTCTTTTCGGCTGGTTCGGTGGTCTGCTTCCGCCCGGTCTGCCTGCCAAAAAACGTCGATTTGGCCCGCTCGCCGCTTCTGCTCGAATTAGAATGTTTGCTAGCGCGTTTCACCGTGGTGTGACTAACCCTCGCGGGTACTCGCCGCAGGCGGGTGGCTTCGGGCTAGTGCAGTCGTGGGCGTTCCACCTCTACGAAAAGCGCGATGGCCCCCAACCCGCCCTTCGTTTCGGCACCGGTGGTGGTGCCTGCCGTCAGCCCCGTTTGTCCCGAGTAACGATGTCCGCAACTCCTGCTACATCCAATGTACCGGCACCCCAGGCTCCCTCGACCGAGATTCGCGGCCTGGTGAGTCTGCTTCTGTTCATCCATCTGTTCGTCGTAGCGATTGGATTGGTTTCCTACACGGCCCCCTCGGCGCTGGAAGAGGAGCTGCGTAAGTTCTTCGCGCCCTACCTGGCCACGCTCAATTTCGATCTCAATCCAAACGCCTATCCGACCGGCCGGTTCTATATGACCCACGACCTGCCGGTCGACGTCGATGCCCAGATCCATGTCGACGCCACGCTTCCCAGCGGTGAGGAACGGTCGATCACCATTCCCGAGCCGGGATTGTGGCCGCCGGAGCGCCGTCGCCACTATCAGGCCATGGCGAACGCCGCCAGTACGCTCGTCGGTGGCGACGAGGAATATCAGCCGGTGCTGCCTCGCTCGATCGCCGGCTCGATTCTCCGCTCGTGGGGAGCTGCCCGCGGCACGGTCCGCATTGACAGGCACCTGCCGCTGCAAATCCAAGAGGCCGAGTCCGGCGATCCCGAGCGCAGCGATCCGTTCGGCCGCAATCGCTACAGCCCCGTTTACGAAGCCCAAGTGCTTGTCTCCCCCAGCGGTCAGGTCGACATCTCCAAGAAGATCGCCGCCGGCGAAGCGGCCCCCGTCGACCGAAACGCTGTAGACAAGAGTGCACCCGGCACAAGCGGCGGCGAGAAGAAAGCGGGCGACCGACCATCCGCGGCCACCGGCCCGAGCGCGCAGGAGGGCAACTGACATGCTCACCGCCGCCACCGAATATCTGCGCAGTCTCTCCGCGGGCGTGGCCGCCGCTTGGAATCGCTTTTGGTTCACCCCCAGCGATGCTTATCCGCTGGGCCTGATCCGGCTGCTCACGGGCCTCTTGGCCACCTATTTCCACCTGACGCTGCTCCCCGACGTCGAACGTTTTTTTGCCGCGGGGGGCTGGCTGTCGCCCGAGGCGGTCGAGCGGCTCGCGGTCCGCGGCGGCACGGCTTCGCTGCTCGATTTCGTCTCGTCTCCCAGCGAATTGTTGGCGGCTCACCTGGCGGGGTTGGCGGTGCTCGTCGTGTTTACGCTGGGCCTTTGGTCGCGAATCACCAGTTTCTTGGCGCTGGCCGTAATCCTGTCCGACGTCCATCGCGGTCCCATGCTCACCTCGCAATTCGAGCCGGTGCTGACGATGGTCTTGTGCTATCTCTGCTTGGGTCCGAGCGGGGCAAGCTGGTCGCTCGACCGGCTGTTGGCCGTGCGTCGCGCGACCACGCCGGTAGCGCAGGCCGCCCTGGCAAATGCCAAGGCTTCTTGGACCGCCACGATCGCCATTCGCCTGATTCAGGTTCACCTGGCCATGCTCGTGGCGACCATGGGCGCCGCCAAGCTGTATGGCGGCACCTGGTGGGTCGGATCGGCCGTGTGGTGGCTCGCCACCCGGCCCGAATCGCGGCTGGTCGATCTGACATTTCTGGGCGAGTATGCAATCAACTTTTGGACCCACGTGATCGTGGCCGTCGAACTTGCCTTCCCGGTTCTGGTCTGGGTGCCGCTATTGCGGCCCCTCATGCTGGTCCTGGCCGGCGTCGTGTGGATCTCGCTGGCCTTGCTCACCGGTCAGGTCACGTTTGCCGCGATGATGCTGGTGGCCAGCATCAGCTTTTGTTCCCCCGAACTGCTGCGCTCCTGCTGCTGCACAGCCCGGCGACCAGCCGCTGCCGCGGCCTGATGCCCGCTACCCGGCGGGCGCGCTCCGCCCCCCCCGAGCACGTTGCACCCGGCCGGGCGGCCGAACACAATACAATCCCCGGCACGTCCTGGCGGACGGCGCATCTCACCACATTCTCTCCCGGCGAGAACATCCGGCCATGAATCAGCAAGCTTCTCGGCGTGCGTTTCTGCAAGGCGTTTCCGCGGCCCTGGCAGGTGGTGCATGCGGCGCCTGGTTACCCACTCGCTCGTCGGCCATCGAGCCGATCCAGCGCAACGGCGGCCCCAAGTTCAAGTTCAGCCTGGCCGCTTACAGCTATCGCGATTTGCTCACCAGCAAGCCGCCGCAACTGACCCTCGAAGACTTCATTTCCGACTGCGCGGTTATGCAGCTCGAAGGGACCGAGCTGACCAGCTATTATTTTCCCCCCGACGTCACCGCCGATTATCTGCGGCAGATCAAGAATCTGGCGTTCCGTCTGGGGCTCGACATTTCCGGCACCGCCATCGGCAACGAATTGTGTCATCCGCCGGGCAAGGAGCGGGACTCACAAATCGCCCACGTCAAACACTGGGTCGACAATGCCGAGATCCTCGGCGCGCCGGTGATCCGCATTTTTTCGGGCAGCCCGAAGGGAACCAGTCCCGAGGAGGCCCACCGCCTGGCCGTCGAAGGCATCGAAGAGTGCTGCCACTATGCCGGCCAGCACGGCGTCTATCTGGCGCTGGAAAACCATGGCGGTTTGACGACCCACGCCGACGACATGCTGCGGATCGTCCGCGACGTCAAAAGCCCCTGGTTTGGCGTGAACCTCGACACCGGCAACTTCCACAGCGCCGATCTGTACGGCGAACTGGAAAAGCTGGCTCCTTACGCCGTGAACGTGCAGATTAAGGTTTCGGTATCAGGGCCCGACGGCAAGCGTGTGCCGGGCGATTTCGCTCGCGAGGCCAAAATCCTCACCGCGGCCGGCTATCGGGGCTACATCGTGCTGGAACTCGAAGAGCCGGGCAATCCGCGCGAGCTATGCCCGAAGTTGATCGGCCAATTGCGCGACGCGTTTCGCAGCTAATGCCCGCTTCGGGCAAGTAGAGCGGGAGCATGCGCTAACCCGAAGCGCGAGGGTTCTTCGTTGTGCATCCCTCGCCAGTGCTTCGATTGCCTCCGCGTGGTTGCCTCGGCGTGGTGCCGCAATCGGCCACCCTTCGCCCGCGGCCTATTCCAGTCCCGAACCCCACGTGTAGTTCGTGTGTTCCGAGCCCGAGTGGAAGATCGCCGGCATCGGGAAGTTGTCTTTCTGACCGCGCCAGGTATAGCGATAGGCCGGATAACCCGGTCCGTTCGTCCGTACCCACACGCCATAGCTGGAATAGCGCCAGCGTTGCTGGTGGCGGGGAGGCATGGCGGCCCTGGCGGGTGGATTCGCCGGCGGATTCGTCTGCGGCGGAGGGAGTTCGTTCGTCGGCGGATCGGCCACGGCCGTTGAGGCCGCGATTGCCAGTAGCCACGCACCCAAAATCAATCGCTTCATCGCAGTGCCTCCTTACAGCCGACGCGGAGTTGATTGCCCACGGCCGGCGACAGAATGCCTGGTGCTAGCCGGCGGCGCCGGAAGATGACCAAGCCTGCAATGATAGTCGGCAGGTCAAGGGGTCGCTCCACACGCCAAGCGGCCAAGCCATCGGCCGCTAGCGGACGTTTTTTGGTGCGCCCGCCGGGTTTACGGCTTATGACAGCGCGTGTCGCCCGTCTTCCAGGCCCAACCGTTTCATCTTTTTATAGAGGGTGGTGCGGTTGATTCCCAACGTCTCGGCCGTGAGATGGCGGTTCCAGTGGTGCCGATCGAGCACCTCCAGGATGATTTGCCGCTCGGGCCCGGCCAATGCCTGCTTCAGCGTCCGTTCGCCCACCGCCTCCACAGCCACCGGTCCTTCGGCCGCGACGTGGCGGGGCAGGTCTTCCAAGCGAACCAGGTCGGTCTTGCCCAGCAGCACCGCCCGTTCGATCACGTTTTGCAATTCCCGCACGTTGCCCGGCCACGAATAACGGGAGATGGCCGTCAGCGCTTCTTCCGAAAAGCTGCGCGGGCTCTTGCCCGTCTCTTCGCAGACACCGGCCAGGAAGTGCTGGGCCAGGGCCGGAATGTCGGACACGCGATCGCGCAGGCTGGGCAGCTCGACGTTGATCACGTTGATCCGGTAGAACAAATCCTGACGGAATTTGCCGGCGGCGACCAGTTTGCCGAGATCTTCGTTGGTCGCCAGAATCACCCGCGTGTCGACCCGGTGGGTTTTGTTCCCCCCGACCGCTTCAAACTCGAACTCCTGCAGCACGCGCAGCAATTTGACCTGCATGGCGGCGCTGGCGGTGCCGATTTCGTCCAAGAAGATCGTGCCGCCGTCGGCCTGCAAGAACTTGCCGATTTTATCGCCCGTGGCGCCGGTGAACGACCCGGCCACGTGGCCGAACAGTTCGCTCTCCAGCAAGTTTTCGGGCAACGCACCGCAGGCCACTTCCACGAACGGACCGGTCCGCCGCGTGCTGCGGCGATGCACGGCCCGGGCGATCAGCGATTTGCCGGTGCCGCTCTCGCCCGTGATCAGCATCGTGGCCTTGGTGTCGGCCACCGCGTCGACAATGTCGAACACCTTCAGCATGCGGTGATCGTGCCCGACGATGTTCTCCATGCCGAACCGCATGTCGAGCTGGGCTTTCAGATTCTTGTTTTCTTCCAGCACCGTGCGCTGAGCCAGCGCACGCTCGATCGCCATTTCCAATTCCTGGTCGATCAGCGGCTTGGTAAGAAAATCGAACGCACCGGCGCGAATCGCCTCGACGGCCGATTCGACGGTGCCATAGCCGGTGATCAGGATCACGGCCGTCTGGGGATGGTGCGCTCGGCAGTGGGCCAGCACCTCGAAACCGTCGCGATCGTTTAGCCGGATGTCGGTCAATACGATGTCGTACGGCCGTTTGTCGACCGCCGCCACCGCCGTGGCAAAGCTGTTGGCCACGTCGACCCGATATCCTTGCTCGCGCAACCAATCGGCCATCGATTCGAGCACGCGATGATCATCGTCCACCAACAGCAACGATGCCGGTTTCATATTTCTCTCTCCCCACGTCCGGGCCCAGGGGCACCGGTGAGTGTCTCGACGCTTCGGTGCACTTACGACGCTGGCCTACGAAGCCGTCAGGCTCCGCAGCGGGCAAGCCGTTAACCAAGCACCGATTCGATCTAAAAAACGCCTTAATCTATGGGCCGCGGAACTCGGCGGGGCCGAGTTTGGCCACGGGTGCTCAAGCCGGCGCGGGGGGAGTTCGCGCACTGGACCAGTTGGGGAGCTCCAGCGCTTGAGCGTCGCTAAATATCTACGTCACAGGTTGCCGCCGGGCAACCATCGCCCAGACGCCACCCAAAACGCCGCTCCGGCCGCGTTTTGCAGCACCAGAGGCCGGTCTGGCCCCGGTCCCCGGGGCGGCAAAGTCGGTGCGGAGGACGGTCGTATGCCGTTTTTACCGGTGGTGGCGGAAACATGGCCGCGGCCGTGACCCTGCCAATAGGTGAGTGCCGTACCGCGCGCTAACGGGCAGATACCCCCTCTTTGGGGTGGCCGGCGTGTTGCGGCCTTCGCCCTGGCATGGGGTTTTCCCCAGGAAGGAGTAGGAATGGGTATCCGCATGTTAGTCGTCGATGACCATGAGGTCGTGCGGAGCGGGCTGGCTAGCTTGCTTGTCGACTCCGGGATCGAAATCGTCGGCGAAGCGGAAACGGGTCAACAGGCCATCGATCTGGCCACTGAGCACAGTCCAGACGTGATTTTGCTCGACATCCGCATGCCCGATATGGACGGGCTGGACGCCTTGGAAAAAATCCGCCGCGTTCTCCCGGCCGTCAAAGTCGTGATGCTTTCGACTTACGACAATCCGACGTACGTCGCCCGGGCCGTGGCTTTGGGGGCCAGTGACTACGTTCTCAAAGGAGCGTCGCGCCAGGACATTCTCAGCACCATTCGCGCCGCGGCCGCCGGCCAAGGACCGTCGAACGCCGGCGAATTGCTGAAGGTGGCCGGGGCGATGAAGCGCGAGGTTCCCAACCCCAGCAACGAGGTGTCGCTGACTGCCCGCGAAATGCAGGTTCTCCGCCATCTCGCTTTGGGGCTGAGCAACAAGGAAATCGGTCGATCGCTGTCGATTAGCATCGAAACGGTCAAGGAGCATGTGCAAAACATCCTCCGCAAGGTGTCGGTGGCCGACCGCACGCAAGCCGCCGTGTGGGCCATCAAGACCGGCCTGATCTGAATCGCGTTTCCCGCACACGCTTCGTACCGCGGCGCCCGCGCTGCGCGCTTTGCTGGGCATTCATCGGGCCGATGCCTCGGCCTCGTTGCGTTCCTCCTTCCGTGGCCGGGCCTTTTCCAGCCGGGCGGTCATCGGCTACATAGATGGATAGCAGGGAGGACTGCTGGCGATCGCTTGGGGGGCGAAAGCCGGTGTCGGAGCGGCGTCTTCCGTGGTCGATGGACCTCTTCGCGGCCCGTTTTGGCGAACCTTTGCCCCGCTCCTCGCGTCGATCGCAGCAGCGACGGTCCGCGCCGCCGGGGCGGGAAAGTGGTCGTTCGTTCGTCGTTTTCTCAGTGAGGCATCCTTCCGCATGAATGAAGCCCAGGCCTATCTGAACGGCCAGTTCGTCGCCGGCTCGCAGGCCAGCATTCCGGTTTCCGACGCCGGATTCGTGCTCGGTACCACGGTTGCCGAACAATTGCGGACGTTTGGCGTCAAGCTTTTCCGGCTCGAAGCTCACCTGGAGCGCCTGGCCCATTCGCTGGCGGTCGTCGGCATCCAGCCAAACGTTTCGCTCGCAGAGATCGCCCGCATCGCGCAGCAATTGGCCGGGCAAAACCTCGCGCTGCAGCAGCCGGGCGATGATTTG
>DATJTR010000440.1:0-2084 GCA_035503215.1 Pirellulales bacterium | reverse complement strand
CCTTCAGCACTCCCGCGACCAGGTTTGCCCGCGACTGCTTGCTCACAAACGGCTCTCGGACCGCCCAGAGCAACTCGCGATCGCTCCGATCGAGGCGCATCGACTCGTCCAGGGGCGCTCCCAAGAAACTCGCAATGCCGCAAGTCATGTTGAAGACCGACGACATCCAGCCGGTCGAGCCGGCACCCGTCGAAACGAGAATGCCGCTCGACGATTGCGGTTCCTGCTTGCCGCCGAATTCCAGCAGGTAGCGGGCCGAAACGTGGCTCGCGGCGCCAAGAAAGAAGTCGTTGAACGCCAGCATGCGCTGCCCATCGTTCAACTCAACTTCGGCCAGCGTCACCGCTTGGCTCTGGTAGCGCCTGCTCAACACCCGGTCGGCGGCGGTGCGCACTTGCGGCACCTGAAACGGGAGGAGCACGCCATCGATGCGCCGGGGATCGGGATTCACGGCGATGATGGGCAGTCCGCCCACGTATTTGGCCGTGTTCGCAACCAGCCCGTCCTGGCCCACGACCACCACCAAGGCCGCCCGGCGGAAGTCGAACGTCGTCACGAATTCGCGGGCCAGCCGCTTTACCGGCAGCCCGAAATCGAGTTGCCGCTCGACGGCAGCCACGGCCCGTTGATAGGTCGCATCCTCTTGCTGGTACTCGCTGAAATCGGCATCATGGGTCGCGGGCTTTTTACCGGCCCTCGCTTTCACGCCGGTCGGCGTTTCGGCCGCCCGCAATACCTCTTCCGCGGCATGGGCGCTGGCCAGCCTGAACTTGGCCTGGCCGGTGGTCGCCCATTGCGCCCGCAGGCCTTCGAGCCGAGTTGGCCGGGTGACGATGATGATCGAGAGTGCCGCTCCCACGGCTTATCCCTCGCGTGCGCCGAGCAGGCTGCTGAGCAGTTCCGGAGAAATGTTCAAGTTGCCGATCTTCCCGGCGCTGTCGGCGATGTCGCGGAAGGCCAGGGCGATCATCATCTTCGGGTCGGCACCGCCGGCCGCGGCGGCGACAAGCGTGCGCCAGTCGACCTCTTTAAGTGGGGCCAACGTCGCCTGAATCGCATGCGCCCGTGCGTCGGCTTCCTTCCGCTCGTTCTGCACGCGGTGATCGACGAGCACCGCTTTTTGCTCTTCGACGGCAATCTCGGCCGCCATCTGGGTTTCGCGAACCTGCCGCTTCTTCTGCTCCACGGCGATTTCGGTCAGCAATTCGTTCTCGCGAATGGCACGTTCCTGTTCCACGGCCGCATTACGCCGCGCGTAGATCGCCTCGTCCGCCTCCCGCATCAGGGCTTCGCGGGCCGCCGCTTGCAGGGCCTTGGCCATTTCGGGATTGGATCGGATCGACAGCACCGAAACGCCCAGAATCTCGACCCCCAGCATCGCAACCTCCGCCGATTGCTGCAGCCCGGCCGAGATTTCCGAGACGAGCTCGGCGGAACCGACGAGCACGTCCCGCAGGTTTTTGCGCTGCGTGTAGCCGCGAGCGATCGTCTGCGCGGCGTGAATCAGCCGGTCGTTGAGCTTGGTCGGATCCTCGGACCGATAGTGGCCACGGTTGTCGACGCTGAAATCGAGCACCGCTGCCAGACGTTTGGGATCGGTGACGCGGTACGTCAGTTCGCCCTGAATGGCCGCATCTTGAAAGTCAGCCGTGACGCCATTGAACACGAACGGCACGTCGATGCTGGCCAGTGAGATTTGGACGATTTCGGCCCCGGGCGCGAAATACAAGAACGACCGCCCCGCTCCCTCACGAACCACGCGGCCGTTCTTGAAGTGCATGACGTAGGTCGTCGGCCGGACCTTGAGGAACTTGATCCCTAACATTTGCGATTCTTCCAGGCGGTCCCTAAGAGAATGACATCCTATAGGATAATAGCATGACCCTCGGCAGTGTCGGTTGGTTCGGAAAAAACGTTAACGCCCACACAGGCGGCCACGCCCCGGGCGGTCGGCCACGGTCGCGCTGCGGCGGACCTCAGAGCGTGCCACCCGCCAGCAACCTACTCCGCCGCCGCACTTGCCAGGTCCCGCACTTCAAGCCCCTCGGCTTGCAGCGAGAGTCGCTTGGCAAAGAGCTCGGGAC
>DATJTR010000439.1:0-10750 GCA_035503215.1 Pirellulales bacterium | reverse complement strand
CGCCGTGGGCCTGCTCGAAGCGGCCGATGCGCCGCGCGATGGCCCCGGTGAACGCTCCGCGTTCGTGGCCGAAGAGCTCGCTTTCCAACAGCGTCGGTCCGAGTGCGGCGCAATTCACGCGGATGAAGGGGCCGGCGGCACGGCGCGAATTGCGATGGATCGCCCCGGCCACCAGCTCCTTGCCGGTGCCGCTTTCGCCCAGCACGAGCACCGGCTCGTCGGTCACGGCGACCTTGCCGATCGTTTTGAAGACTTCGAGCATGGCGGGGCTGCGGCCCACCATTTCGTCGTCGGCCAGCAGGTTGTCGCGTTCGTCGCCGGCGGTCGTTTGCGCCGTGAGCTGCTCGACCTGGGCCAAGAGCGCGCGTTGCCGCAAGGCGCGGCGGACGGTGAGCAGCACTTCGTCCAGCTCGAAAGGTTTGGTGATGTAGTCGAAGGCGCCGAGCTTCATGGCTTCGATCGCCGCCGCGCTGCCGCCCAGCGCCGTGATGACGACGACCGGCAACTCTTCCAATTGGTCGTGGAACTTTCGCAACAGCTCGAGCCCCCCCTGCCCCGGCATTTTCAGATCCAACAGCACGAGGGCCGTTTCCGGATCGGCGAAGGCTTGCCCGGCCGCGACGCCGTCGGCGGCCTCGCGCACCCGGTAGCCCTCGGAGCGGAGCAGTTTGGCCAGATTGCCGCGGATCAGGGGCTCGTCGTCGGCGATCCAAATGAGACTGGATGAGCGGTCGGTGTGCATGACGTCAGTGCGCCTGGTTCTCGACTAAGGATGGCGGGATTCGCTCGCTGTCGGCATGGCGCAAGGGAAGCGTGAGCCGGAAGGTGGCCCCGGGACCAGAGGGTTCTTCCAACACGATCTCGCCCCCCTGCTGCACGACGATTTCGCGGCAGATGGCCAGGCCCAGCCCGGTGCCGCCGGGGCGCGTGGTGAAGAAGGGCTCGAACAAATGCGGGCGGTCGGCCGCGGCGACGCCGGGTCCGTCGTCGGCGATGCGGATTTCGACCCGGTCGGCCGCCGGATCGAGTCGCTCGGCGACGTCGATCGTCCCTCCCTCGTGCGAGACGTCGAGGGCGTTGGTGAGCAGGTTCAAGAGAACCTGGTGCAGCGCGCCGGGCGAGGCCAAGACCCAAGGCTCGCCGGCGGCGAGGTGCAGACGCAGCGCTACCCCGCGCTGCCGGGCCGACGCCTGGCAGAGCGAAACCGTTTCGCCGAGCAAGGAATGCAACGCGATCGGGCGGCGCTCGGCCGTGTCGTGGCGCGCGAAGAGCAGCAGCCGACTGACGATGCCTCCCAGCCGATCGACCGCTTGAATCACGGCTTGCATCGACGCCGGATCGAAGGCCGCTTCGCCCAGCCGCTGCCACAATTCGATCGTCGAGCGAATGCCGGCCAGCGGATTGCGGATTTCGTGGGCCACGCCGGCCAGCAGTTTTCCGAGGGCCGCCAGATGCTCGCTGCGCCGCAGGTCGTCGGTCATGCGCTGCGCTTGGCGGCGCTGGCGTTCCACGATGGCCGCCAGCCGCACGGTGAGAACCACAGCCAGTGCCATGCCGGCCAAGGCCAGGGCGATCGACAAACGATAGCGGCCGATCTGCTCGGCCATTTGCACGGGACCAGTCAGCCGGACCATCGTCCAGGCCACCAGTCGAGCGGGCCGACGGTGGCCAACCGGCCGCGTGACCACCAGCACCCGGCTCGGCCCGACGTCGCGGACGCTGGAGACCACCTCGCCGGCGGGCAGCGACCGCGATTGTCGTGCTTGCTCGCGAATGTAGGGTGCCTCCAGCGGGGGCGGATCGTTGCGCTGCGAGGGAGCTGGAAGCGCCGTCGCCTCGCTGGGGAAGGCATAGCCGCGAAACGTGTCGTCGTCGGCCAGATAGAATCCTCCCTCCGCCCCGGCGTACGAAGTCAAGACGTCGGCGGTGACTTGCGTCAGCGGGACATCGGCGCCACGGTTTCCTTCCGCTCCGCCCGACTCGGAAATCGCGCGTTGGGCGGCAGCAGCCAGGGCGGCGCTCGCTTCCGTCAATTCCGCACGCACGGCCAGTTCGCGCTCGGGAAGCGCAAGCGTCGAAACCGCGTTGAACAACAGCGCGGCCAGCGAAGCGGCGAATAACAGGATCACCAGGCCGATCTGCAAGGCCAGCCGGGTGGAAGAGCGGGAGAAACTCATGCTTATTCCGCAAGGCCGACAGGAGGGGGACGATCGGGAGGCCGAATGCGAAACCAAGCCGCGACGGCGAGCGAATCGCCCACTCGGCGACATGCATCTTATCATGCAACAACGGTGCCGGCGTTCGCCGGGCCGCGAAGCTGCGGATTTGCCGGGCGCTGGGCAATCGGAGATCGGTCGCGGCGGGGCAGGCAGCAAACCATTGCCCAACGGTGGGCATTTTTCCCCCACCCATTTCGCGCCTTCCGCCCCGGCGGCGCCCGGCGGGTCGCCTTGCACGGGCACGCGGACCGACCGCGATTCGCCCTTAGGTCGCGGGCGAATACCACCGGCAACACACGCGGGCCGGCCGCGTCATTCACGTGCTTTTCGCCTCGGCACGACGATTGCTTTGTGTTCAGTCGCCAAGGGTCGATCGGCCTGCCTGGCCGCGGTGTGGAAGCGAGGAGGAAGCGACATGTTTTATTCAACCGTGAGAGCCCGCGTCGAAGCGGCAGCCCGCGTCCAGCGGCCCAGCGTCGAATGGCCGCGCGATCTGCAGCGACCGCAACGGGCCGCCGATCGCGGCGAAACTGGCCCTTCGCGCATTAGCCTGGTGGGCCTGAACGCCGCCAATTTTTTTCTGGCCGAGATCGTCGGCGTCGTGCTGCCGTTTCTGGGCGATTATCTGAAGGGGGCCGAATGGTCGGAGTCGGCACTGGGGGTGGCGATCGCCCTGGCCGGCTTGGGCGTGTTTATCATGCAGACGCCGGCCGGCATCATCGTCGATCGCGTTCGCTGGCGGCGCACGCTGCTGGCCGCGGCTTCGCTCGCGGTGGGAATCTGCTACGGACTGCTGCCGCTCGTTCCGGCGCGGGCCGCCTGGATCGATCCCTTGCTTTTCACGGCCGGAGCGGCACAAGCGTTTTTCCTGCCACTGCTGGGAGCGCTTGCGCTCGGACTCGTCGGCCACGCGGCACTGAATCGCACGATCGGCAGCAACCAATCGTGGAACCATGGCGGCAACCTGGCCGCCGCGCTGTTGGCCATCGCATTGGTCGGCTGGCTGGGAGTGACGTCGATCTTTTTTGCCGTCACCGCGGTGTCGCTCCTGGCCGCCGCCTCGATCTATCTGATCCGCGAGCGCGAGATCGACGAACGCCGGGCCAGCGGCGCCGCAGACGACGACCGCCAGGCAGCCGGCATCCGCACGCTGCTGGCCGATCGCCGCGTGTGGGTGCTGCTGGCTTCGACCGCGCTGTTCCACCTGGCCAACGCGCCCGTGATGCCGTTCGTGGGTGCCTACATCCAAACGCTCGGCGGCAGCCACGAACAAGTGGCCGCGGTGGTGCTGGTGGCCCAGGCCGTCATGATTCCCGTCGCCCTGGCTGCCGGCCGGCTGTGCGACTCCTGGGGCCGCAAGCCGGTGTTCGCGATCGGCTTTTTGGCCCTGCCGCTGCGCATCTTCCTCTATTCGCTGACCGATCAGCCCGGCATGCTCGTCGCCCTGCAAGCCCTCGACGGCATCGGGGCTGGCATTTACGGCGTCGTGATCGTGGCCATCTGCGCCGACCTGACGCATGGCAAAGGCGGCTTCAACGCCCTGTCGGGCATGATCGCCACGGCACTGGCGGTCGGCGGAGTGGTCGGCCCGCTGGGGGCCGGTTTCCTGGCCGAACATTTGGGATATAACGGCTTCTTCTACGTCTTTGCGGGAATCGCTGCGTTGGCCGCGGCGGTGTTTTTGATTGGGATGCCGGAGACGGGGAAGCGTGTGGAAATCCGGGGCGACTGAATTTCATAAAGAAGAGTGATTCTTTTTGCGGGGCACGGCCCCGCACCCGATTTCTTGCTACCGCGAGACAGGAATTCAGCGGCCTTGCAGGCCTTAGGTTTTTTATCCCAATAGCGTAGCGAACAACGTGAGCGGTTTAGCGCATCCCGCGGCAGCGGGAACTGGGGTGCAGCCGCCTCGGCTGCAAATTAAGAATATCCTCGAATCCAAATATCTCACCTCTTAACGCAATTCTTTAAGGCCGTGGCGTGGCAGATTGGACATTGCTGCTCACCTGGACGATTTTTCTGCTGACTTACGGCGGCTTGGCGCTGGGCAGGATTCCGGGACTGCGGACCGATCGGGCCGGGATCGCGCTGGTCGGGGCGACACTGTTGCTTGTGACCGGCGTGGTCACGCTGGCCGAGGCGACCAGTCCCGAGTCGATCGACTACAAGACGCTGATTCTGTTGTTCGGCATGATGATCGTGGTCGGCTCGCTGCGGCTGGCGGGCTTTTTCGAGCGATTGACGAAACTCGCGCTGCGGCACATCGCCACGCCGCGCGGGCTGTTGGCGGTCACGATCGCATTGGCCGGCGTGCTGTCGGCGTTTTTGATCAACGACGTGGTGTGCGTGGCCCTCGCGCCGCTCGTGCTGCACGTTGCCCGGCGGTTGGGTTTTGATCCCCTGCCCCACCTGATCGGGCTGGCGACGGCGGCCAACATCGGCTCGACCGGCACGATCACCGGCAATCCGCAGAACATCTACATCGGCGTCCACAGCGGCATTGCGTATGGGCGTTTCGCCCTGCGGCTGATGCCGCTCGCGCTCGTGTGCCTGGTGGTCGATTTTCTCGTGATCGCGCTGGTTTATCGCGATCGATTGACGGCCGATGATCCGCTGGGCGACGAACAGGACGACCGTAAACCAGCGAGCGATGCCCACAGGGCTTTCTACCAGCGAACGGTGCCCGGAGCGGCACAAGTGAGCGGCGCGAGGGCTGCCGGAGGCAGGCCCGAGCGCAACAACGCTGCGAGCGGCGTGAGGTCCGATAAACCCGCTTCGCGGGTGCCCCGAGGGGCCGAGCGCAATAACACCAGCAAGCGGCATGCCCGGCTGCAAGCCAAGGCGGTGACGATTGCGCTGGCGGCGGTCGTGCTGTTCTTTGCAGGCTTGCCGCTGGAGCTGGTGGCCTTGGGAGCGGCCGGTTTGACGCTGCTCGATCGCGTTAACCCGCGCAAGATCTATCGCGAAGTCGATTGGAGTCTGCTGGTGATGTTTGCCGGCTTGTTCGTGGTCGTGCATGCGTTTCAGATGCACGTGGTGGCCGCCTGGCATATCGACCGCTGGCATTGGCTGCTCGATCGGCCGGTCGATTTGCTCTCGCTGGTGTCGGCCGGTTTGTCGAACGTGGTGAGCAACGTGCCGGCCGTGCTGCTGTTGGAGCCGGTGGTGCAGGCGATGCCCGCGGCGGACCGCGAGACGGCGTGGCTGGCCTTGGCGATGTCGAGCACGCTGGCGGGCAATCTGACGGTGCTCGGCTCGGTGGCGAACTTGATCGTGGTGGAGAGCGCGGCCCGCGAGGGTTTTAGGATTTCGTTTTGGGAATACTGCCGGGCCGGCATTCCGGTGACGCTGCTGACGCTGGCTTTGGGCGTGGCCTGGCTTGAGTTCGTGCGGTATTGAGTGTTTCTACGCTCGGCCGCTCCCGACCCGCAGCATGCTTGGCATGCTGCAAGTACCCCCGGGCCTCACGCCGCTCGAAGTGTTCTTGCGCTCAAGCCTCGCTAGGCGAGCTTTCACGCCGTTCGCTTGTGCCACTTTGGGCACCGCTCACTGGGCGACTGTGGGCAACGCTCGCTGGTCAGGCCCAACCGCGTAGCGAACAACGTGAGCGGATTCCTGCATGTCGCGGCAGCGACAACCGGCGTGCAGCCACCTTGGCTGCAGTCCTCCCCCGCGCGGCGATGAAGCGGTATATTGAGCAGGGTCCGCTCGGGGGCAAGGCCGGCGGGACAGACGAAAACGACTCTCGAAATCCAACCACCCCAACGAGCGAGCGGCCAACCATATGAGCAAGACCAAGGTTTATTTCGACATCACCGCCGATGGCAAGCCGATCGGCCGGATCGTGATGGAACTGCGCGGCGACGTGGTGCCCAAGACGGCCGAGAACTTTCGCGCCCTGTGTACCGGTGAGAAAGGGTTTGGCTATAAAGGCAGCGCGTTCCACCGCGTGATTCCCCAGTTCATGTGCCAAGGGGGCGATTTCACCCGCGGCGACGGCACCGGCGGTAAATCGATCTACGGCGAGAAATTCAAGGACGAGAATTTCGAGCTCAAGCACTCCGGCCCGGGCGTCCTGAGCATGGCCAATGCCGGCCCGCACACCAACGGCTCGCAGTTCTTCCTCTGCACCGTCCCCTGCCCTTGGCTGGACGGCAAACACGTCGTCTTCGGCTCGGTCGTCGAAGGCATGGACGTGGTGAAAAAGATCGAGGGCTTCGGCTCGCAAAGCGGGCGCACCACCGCCAAGATCGTCGTCGCCGACTCTGGCGAAGTCGATGCCAAGGCAGCCGGTGGCGAAAAGAAGCCGGCAGCTGAGGCAAAGCCGGCCGCGGCGAAGGAAGCGCCGAAGAAGAAGTAGCAGCTGCAGCCGAGCCGGCTGCACCGCGGTTCCCGCTAGCGCGGGATGCGCGAAACCGCTCACGTTGTTCGCTACGCAGCTAACTGCAACCGCGGATTCGGAAACCAGCGAGCGTTGCCCACAGCGGCACAAGCGAACGGCGTGAAAGCTCGCGTAGCGAGGCTTGAGCGCAAGGACACCGCGAACGGCGTGAGGCCCGATAGACCCGCTGCGCGGGTACCCCGAGGGGCCGAGCGCAATATCCAGTGACAGGTTTCGGCGATTTTCCTGGCCGGGCGCTATTTTTGGTCAGGCGTGGTTGGCTAGAATCAGCCCGCCTTCATCGACGCGACGCCTGGCTTGTTTCGCATCATTTCTTGGTGCGCCCGCACTCACTTGCTCTGCCGCTTCGGATTCTAGGGCGCGCTCGGCCGGCGCTGTCTTTGCGCGGCGCTGCGCCAACGTTTTCAATCAATCCAGCGAATGTTGCCCACAGGGCACAAGTGAGCGGCGTGAGGGCTGCCGAAGGCAGGCCCGAGCGCAACACCACGCCGCGATAAGCAGGAATATTGCGATGGCTCAATTAGGCGGTCGGCTGAAGCGCATGGTCCAAGGGTTGTTGGAGTCGGCGCCCTTGGCGTCGGGGCTCGAATTGGGGCCGCCTTTGGACCTGGGACCGTTTCGACCGCCAGCCGATTTTGAGCTGGAACCCGAACTGCGTGCGCCCGTCCCTCGCGAACTGCCAGGAGAGTTGCGCCACCGCGAGATGCTGCGCTGGCGACGATCGGCCGCGGAATGGGGCACGGTCGGCGCGCTGCTGCTGACCGCGGCGCAATTGCCATTCGTCCAGCATTGGGCACTGTTCGTGCCTCTGCTCGAATACTTGGGATGGGTTGGGGTGGCGCTGCTGGCTCTGGCCGCCGGAACTCAACTTTGGAGTTCCTTCGCCAAGATCCGCAACCAGGACTACTTCGAGTACGGCACGCCGCGGATCGTGCGAGTCACGCGCCTCTGGCTGCAACCGGATGCGTTGCACGAAGGGCGCCCGCTTAACTACCGCTTCGCCGCCACGATCGAGTGGCCCGAAGATAGTGAAATGCTGCGTGAGAAGAACGTGGCCTCGGTCTATTTCTCTGCCTCGAAAAAGGACCGCATGGCGACCACCTACCGTATCGGTGATTACGCGACCGCCCTCGAGCTGAATCGCGACGAAGTCAATCTCTACGGCTTCTTGGATTTGACGCCGGACTTCGGCGTGATCGACGCCGAAGACGCTCCGGGCGGCTCGATCGTGCGGTCGGCGCTCGTCGCCGCCGGCTGGTTCGCCTTGGCGTTCGGCGGCTGCTGTGCGGCCTACGGCGTCGTCCGGTTCGAACCCATTGACACCTTCACTGCCGGCCAGAACGCCGTCGTGTTCACGGTCGGTCCGGTGCTCGGATTGGCGGCCGGCCTATCGGCAGCGCTGTACCGACTCCGCAATCGAAGTGGGATGATCCACCGCCGCAACGCCTTGGCAGCGACGCGCGGCGAAGCCATCGAATTGACGATGGACGATCTCGAGCAACGACACCGGCCCTCCCGGAGAACCGTCTTGGCTTTCGCGCTGGCGGGGATGGTGATCGGGATGATCGTGGCGGCCGGAAGCTTGATATTGCTCAATGGGCTGTTAGACGATTCGCCGGCCACGCCCGAGCGCATTGACATCACCGACAAGAAGCAAATCGATCATCGCTGGAATGGAATCCCGATGACTCGGAGCTTCACGATCGAATATCGCTTTACCGGTAAACATGAAAAGCACGAGTTCTCTTCCACTCCCGAGGCGATGGCCAAGTTCCGCAACGCCGCCGGCATGGCCTTCGTTCACAAAGGCTATTTCGGCCTCCGCTGGGTCGAAGACATCAAACCCTTTTAGTTGTCGCTACCGCGACAAGCAGGAATCCGCTCACGTTGTTCGCTGCACGCTTAGGCCGAACCACCGCAGGCCTGCAAGGCCGCTGAAAGCCGCTCCCACGGAAGTGGGCATTCGGGTGCGGGGCCGTGCCCCGCAAAGTTTCCGTGAAACGAAACCTAAAAACACCCGCCCAAGGCGAATCCTCTCAATATTGAATCGACAACAACCGATGGGCGCACGTCACCGCGAGTGAGCCATCGCCCACCGCGAAGCCGACGCGCTTGGTGGCGCCGGCGCGGATGTCGCCGGCGGCGAGGATGCCGGGGATGCTGGTTTCCAGCGGGCAGGGGTCGCGGTCCGCGCAGGGCCAGCGGCCGCTGCGCAGGGCGTCGGAGCCGGTGAGCAAGTAGCCGTTCGCGTCGCGGGCGATGCCCGCGGGAAGCCAATCGACGACGGGCTCGGCCCCGATGAAGACGAAGACCGCGGCGCAGGGCATGCGGCGGCGCTCGCCCGATTCGTTGTTGCGAATCTCGATTTCTTCGACATGCCGGCCGCCGTGGACAACGTCGATTTCGCTGTGCTCGTGAATGACGACGTTCGACGTGGCCCGGATGCGGTTGGCCAGGTAGCTGGACATGCCCGGCCCGAGCGTGCGGCGGATGAGCAGGTGGACGCGGCGCCCGGGGCAGCATTCGGCCAGGAACATGACCGCCTGGCCGGCGGAGTTGCCGGCCCCGACCACGGCGACGTCTGCGCGGTCGTAGAGATCGGCTTCGACCATGGTGCAGGCGTAGTAGATGCCGGCGCGTTCGTAGCGATCGGCGCCGGCGGCTTCGAGCTTGCGCCAGCGGACGCCGGTGGCTACCAGGATCACGCGGCTGTGAATCTGAGCGCCGCAATCGAGGTGCATGATGTGCGGGGCACCGCGCTCGGGGGCGGGAGTTATTTTTTCGACGTCGACCGGTGCAACGATGTTGCCGCCGAATTTCAAGAGTTGCAGCACGCCGCGGGCGGCCAGTTCGGCACCGCTGAGCCCGGCCGGAAAGCCGATGAAGTTCTCGATCCGCGACGATCCGCCGGCTTGTCCCCCCGGGCCGAGCCGATCGACCAGCAGCGTGGACAATCCTTCACTGGCGGCGTAGACGGCCGTGGTGATGCCGGCCGGCCCGGCACCGACGATCGACAGATCGACCGAGCGGCTGGGGCATTGCCGCCAGATGCCGGCCCCTTGAGCCAGTTGGCGGAGCGTGGGATTCAAGAGGATTCGTCCGTCGCGGGTTTCGATGACCGGCGTCTTCTTGGGCGAGCCGAGTTCCTCGAATACCTTGTGCCCTTCGGGAGTGTCGGGATCGTACCAGTTGAAGGGAACGAAGTTCTTGTAAAGGAATTCGCGCACCACGGCCGTGTCGCGGCAGCGGCCCGGCCCGACGACCCGCAGGCCGAGGTTGCCGGCGTGCATGAGCAGCTTGCGGCGGGTGGTGAAGGCGTTCATCAGCTTTTCGCCCAGGCTGGGAACGCGATTGAGCAAGCTGCGCAGCTGACTGTTGGGCAAGTGCAGAATGTGCGTTTCGCCTGCCGCGCGGGCGGTCACGTTCACCGGGCGGCCGGTCAACATATCGATGTCGCCGGCGAAAGACCGCGGCCCGTGCGTGGTGATCAGGCGGTCGCCATCGACGGGATTGATGATCTCCAAGGCGCCCGACTCGACGACGTTGAAATCGATTTCAGGCTGGCCGGCGCGGAACAGGATTTCGCCATCGGCCAGCGTGCGTTCGCTAGCCGACTCGCGAAGAACATCGAGTTCGGCGTCGTTGAGATGAGGAAAGGCAGCTTCTTCGAGTGTCACGATGGCCATGATCGAAACTCCTCACGCGCTTGGTCGGCGCGGGCGGGCCGAAAGGCCACCGCACCGCGAATCGTCCCCTGCCCTTAATAGACCAACGTGCCCGCTTGCGCTCTAGCACTCGCGAGGGGAACGTCGCGTTTCGAAGCAGCCGGCTAGGGCTGGAAAGAACGGGTGCGGGCAATTCTGATCGTTCGACGCACTATGCACCATATTCGCAAGGAATATGCGAGTTTTGATGATAAACTGGATGGAGTGCTAGATTTCAGGTCATTTTGCGCAGTAAACTTGCGGATATTGGCAATAAGCCAACGTTCGGTCTATTCAGGAATGGCGCCATGTTGATTGAGTTTCGGGCTGAGAATCATCGTTCGCTGCGTGACGAGCAGGCGTTGTCGATGGAGGCGGCAAGTCTGGGCGACGCGTCTGACCCGCGTCCGCGCTCCGTCGCTGGC
>DATJTR010000438.1:0-5175 GCA_035503215.1 Pirellulales bacterium | reverse complement strand
CGACGTACTGGCCAAACTTTTGGGCGAGACGCACCCGCAACAGGCCGCCGATGCCCCGACGGCCGGTGAAGCCAAGCCAACGGCCGAAGCGTAACCTTACTGCCGAGGGCGCAGTGGCTTTGGCCGAAAAAGCGCGCGTCGCGAGCCGCCCAGCTATTTTTTGGCCCGCTGCGACTTCGTGGCCAAGCCGGCAAACTCGCCCGCCCGCCGCGTGTCACCCAGCTCGTTGTACATGCTGGCCAGGTTGCCATAGGGAACGGCCAATGCGGCTCGAGGCAGCAGCCCTTCGCTGACGGCCTGCTCCATTAACTTAACGCCTTGCTTGGTGAGCCGCATGGCTTCGTCTCGATTCTCCGTTTCCCAGTAGGAGACGCCGATGCTGACGAACGTCTCGCCATGCCGGCCGGGGTCGCTTGCCCGACTGAGCGGTACCGGTGCTTCGAGCAATTTGACCGCCTGGTCGTACCAGGGAAGGGCCTGGGCGTGGTCCTGCCGGCCGATGGCGTGAATCACGCCCAGCCGATAGTAGAGCTGACCGAGTAGAAAATCGTGATCGGGCAATTCGCGTCCGGCCGAGTCGGCTCGCTTCAAATGTTCGGCCGCCAGGCGGCCGAAATCGAGCGCGCGGTCGTAGTTGTGCCGCGCCTGTTCGATCTGTACGGCGTCGCACAAGGCCAGCCCGAGTTGCCACTCGATCTGCCTGGCACGCAAGGGATCGGTCGCCCCGTCGAACAGCTTCTTCGCCTGCTCCATCGCCGCGGTTTCCCATTGCGAGACGTCGGGCGGATCGCTCAATCCGGCAAACGCGGCCAGCGCCTGTTCGCTCACCCGCAGCCGGGCCTCGGGCGACAGCACGCCTTGGCGGACCAACTCGTCGGCCAGCGCAGCCGCTCCGCTCAGCCACTTCTCGACCGCTTCGGTTTTGTGTTGGAAGTATCCCCAGCCAATGCTGTAGGCCACGTGCAGGTGAGCATCGACCAACAGATCGCAGGCCTTGCGTCGGCGGCGGGCCCGTCGATCGCCCGTGATCGGTTTGAGCAGGCGAATCGCTTCTTGATGATGCTGGACTGCCGCGGCATTTCCCTGCCCCGACGCCAAGGCCAGCACGTCTCCCATCAAAAGATGAGCATGGGCTTTAACGAGCGGGTCGGTGGCGTCATTCGACAGCGCCTCTTCAAGCTGTTCCCTTGCCCGATCGAAGTCGGACAGCTGCAGCAGAACTTTCGCCAGCGCGAGCCGCCACTCGGGCTCGCGCGGTTCGAACTTCACGGCCGCCTCGGCCGCTTGCAAGGCAGCGATCAAATCGCCCGCCTGCCGATAAACTCGCGACCGCATGGCATGCGCCGAAGCCGCTCGCGGATCGAGCTCCAGCGCCGCCTCGGCGTCGGCCAGACAACGCGCGTAGTCGCTGTCCAGCTCCGCTTCGGCCCGCAGCAAAAACGGCTGAACTTCGAGCGATTCCATGATCACTTGCGAAACGCGAATCGGCGGCGCGTCGGGGGCAAAGCCGAACAACAACCCGCGTTCCGGGAACGCTTCGCCCAGTATCTCGCCGTCCTCGTCGGCCACTTCGACGCTGGAGATCTTCTCGACTCCCAGCGTGGCCATCACTTCGTCCGGGTCGGCCGGAGGATCAAGCTGCACGACGATCGTCGAGACAAAGCCTTTGGAGACCGAAACGGTCGCCACCGTCGAATCTTCCCGGCGATATTTGTATGCCACCACGCCGTGTTGTTTTTTCACTTCGATCGGCTCGCCCCACTGCTTCAAAAGATCGTCCTTCGTGGAGACGCCGGGGCGCACGCCGTCGAGCGAAAGGGTCTCCAGCGGCACCGTGCGTTTCGCCGCCTTCAAATCCGGACCTGTCTTTCGGCCCTCAGCCCTGCGGGGTTCATTTTCGTCGATGGGAGTGATGACGCGGTCAGTCTCACCCTTCGGACCGGCCGTATCGTCGCCGGTCGCGGCCGGCGACGTGCCGGGCAACACGCCCGGCTCATCCCCTGCACGATCGTCAACTTCTTCGGTTGCCTCTTCCACCGGTTCGGCTTGCATGGCGGCCGGCTCGGCCGTAGTCTCCGAAACCAGAATCTCCGTCCCCGGGCGCTCATCCACCAAATCCTCGGGGGCCACCACCGCACCCTCTTCGGGTTCGATCTCGGTCGCGGCAGCGACCGGACTGGCGAGCAACGCCAGCGCGAAAAGATGGAACGCCGCTGCCCAACAGGGCCAAAGGATTCCCTTCATGGTCTGCTCCTCCTTGAGCAGTCGTGGCCACTCTCGAGCGGCGTGCAGCGGACGACCGAGAACCGCACGGGTTTTCGGATCGCGAATTCAGCGTGCCGGCGGCAATCGCAAGAGAGAAACGGCGATTTAACCGGCAACCGATAGCCGAAATCGCGCTGCGGTGTCCAGGTCAATTTGTCCTTTGAGAGGGCTGGCACACGTCCGCTGGCAGTCGGGCCTGCCGCTCGTGCTTGCCGCCTGGGTGCGATTGTGCTTTGCCAGCATCAGGCGCGGCCGGCAGCGTCGGCCAGCCAGGGAGCAAGTGCCGCCCGGGCCGCTTCGGCCGACCGGCGTTCGATCGCCGCCAACAGCGTTTCGACGAGCGCCGCCTGCTCGGCATCCAGCGGAATCGCCGCGCCGGCCGCCGGTTCGTTGGGCACGAGCCGGGCCACGATCGCCCGCTCTAGTTCCTCCAAACCAGCCCGGGTGACGGCACTGGTGGCGATTCCCGCCGGTCGGCCGTCGGCCGGAGGCGCCCCGAGATCGCACTTGCTGTAAACGACGATCGCGCTCGGCCACTCGGCCAACAGCCCCTTCCCCGTTGCTGACCACTCCTCTTGGGCACTGAACACCAGGACCAAGGCATCGGCGCCACCGGCCGCTTCGCGGGCTAGCCGCACCCCTTCGGCTTCGATCGTTTCGCCACTGTCCCGCAGCCCGGCCGTATCGCACAGTTCGACCGGCCAGCCGCCCAGCGCGGTGCTGGTGGCCACGGTGTCGCGCGTCGTTCCCGGTGCGTCGTAGACGATCGCCCGCTGATAGCCAACCAGGGCATTGATCAGGCTGCTCTTGCCGACATTAGGCAGGCCCGCCAGCACGACGCGCCACGGCTCGACCAGATGCGCGCCGATCGCTCGTCGTGCGTTAATCGCCGCAACCCTATTGTGTGCCGCCTGCCAATCGCCCACATCAATCAAACGCTCTATGTCGGCCAACTCACGGACGAGCGCGCCTTGATACTGGTCGAGTAGCATCATCGCCGTACGCTCGGTACGGGCGTGGGCCAGTGCCACCAGGGCGGCGCGAACGGTTCGATCGCCCGAGTCGATTGCGTTCCAGGCCGGCCAGTCGATTCGCTCGCAGCCGGCATCGACCAGGTCGCGGCAAATCGCCTCCGGCGCCGCCAGGCCACCATGGCAATGAATTTCGACGCGCTCGCGATCGAGCGCCGCCACGACCACTTCTTCCCCATCGCTTTGGCGCCAGTTTGCAAGGCAGATGCGACCCGCCGGCGCGAGGGTGGCGGAAGACGATCCACCACGGAACAACCTCGGAGCGACGAGTTGGGCAGCCTTGGGACCCGCGACCAGCACGGTAGCCACCGCTCCCCGTCCAGGCGGCGTCAACAGCACGGCGTAAGTCGCTCGTCCAGACATTGCCCGGTCAACTTTGCGATCCGGCCAGCGCGATTCCGGCCAGGGTCAAATGCGGCACCAGCGTCGCCGGCGGCTCGCCGGGGGCGGTAAGCAGATCGGCCGCTGATGCACCGGCCCCGCCGGTGACGAAGATTTGTGGGTGGTTGATGTCGCTGCCCAGCCGGGCGACCAATTCGCGCACGCCGCCGATCGCGCCCCAGTACAGTCCCGCTTGCAAACAGCCCGAGGTGGTTTTGCCCAAGGGCGCCGGCGGATGGGCGAGTTCCGACATCGGTTCCAGCGGCAGCAGGTCGGTGAACTCGTGCAGCGCCCGGGCCGACATGGCGATGCCGGGCAGAATCGCCCCGCCCAAGAAGGCGCCGGCCGCCGACACGACGTCGACCGTAATCGCGCTCCCCAGATCGACGACGATTGCCCCGCGACCGGCCGCGCGCAAACGGTCGGCCGCCAGCGAATTGGCCAATCGGTCCAAGCCGACCTTGTCCGGCTCGTCGACCAGCGCGGCGATCGGCATGTCGGTCGCTTCCAGCACTTGCACGCGACGGGCACCGCGGCGCTTGAGCCATTCCAACAGCCTCGTCGTGCCCACGCGATTCACGCTAGCAATGCGCCAATCGAAGGCATCGGGCGGGCCGGCCAGCCAGGCTTCGGCCTCGGCGATCGGCCACGGCGGCCCCCAGGAACACATCCGCTCGGGTTTCGGCAGCGGCGCGGCCAAAGGCGCCACGAACAAGCCCAGCTTGGTCCGGCTGTTGCCGATATCGACGGCGATCAGCGGCCGACCGGCTCGTGAATGCTGCGAGGGATTCATCGTGCCCGGGGGGCTCAGGTTGCGTCGGAAGATTGAACCACGGCGGCGTCAGCAGCGGCGAGGGCGTGGCGATCGAGCGCCCCGGTGATCGTCCGCAGCAACCGGTCGAGCCCTTGCCCGGTCACCGCCGAAACGGCCAGCACCTCGGCCTCGGCGACTTCGCCCGCCGGATTGTCGACTGCACCATCCTGCTCCGATCGCCGGTCGGCCGCAATGCGCTCTCTCAGGCGTTCCCGCACCGTCTCGGCGCCTGGCAGTTCGGCCTTGGTGACGACGACGATTTCCACGCGATCGCGCAGCGTCGAATCGTATTGATCGAGCTCGCTGCGGACGATTTCGTAATTCTCGATCGGATCGCTGCCATCGATCGGCGCAGGTTCGACCGTGTGTACGAGAATGCCGGCGCGCTGCACGTGACGCAGGAATTCGTGCCCCAAGCCGGCACCGTTGTGCGCCCCCTCGATCAGCCCGGGAATGTCGGCCATCACGAACGATCGCTCGCGGCTGATCTGCACGATGCCCAGGTTGGGATATTTGGTGGTAAACGGATAGTCGGCGATTGCGGGGCGAGCTCGCGACAGTCGGCTGAGCAAGGTGCTCTTGCCGGCGTTGGGTTTGCCGATCAGCCCTACGTCGGCAATCACCTTCAGCTCCAGAATCAAATGCCGCCCTTCTCCCTCGCCGCCGGGGGTGAATTGTCGCGGG
>DATJTR010000437.1:0-6030 GCA_035503215.1 Pirellulales bacterium | reverse complement strand
CTCGGCTGGAGTCGTCATGCCCCGCGCTTTCGCCTGTCTGTTGCTGGTGCTGGCCTGCACTGCGACGTTTTGCGCAGTGACGCTCCGCGCATCGGCTGACGAATCGGCGCCGCAGGCCGAGAAACCGGCAACGCCGGCGGCCGCCCCCACAAACGCTCCGCGGGCAGACGCGAAACCTGCGGCGGCGGACGCGGAGGGAATTGCCCTGTTCGAGCAGAACGTGCGGCCGATCCTGGAACAGCGGTGCTTCAAATGCCATTCGGCCAAGGCCGAAAAGTTGCAAGGAGGCCTGCATCTCGACAGCCGGCCCGGCTGGCAACAAGGGGGGGACTCGGGACCGGTGATCGTGCCGGGCAAGCCGGAAGAAAGTTTGCTTGTCCGCGCACTGCGCTACGACGACAAGGAGTCGACGCAGATGCCTCCCGAGGGCAAACTGCCGGAGCGGGAGATCGCACTCTTGACCCAATGGGTCGAACGAGGCGCGCCCGACCCGCGCGAGGAGGCGGCCGGTGCGGCCAAGAAGCGCGAAATCAATCTGGCCGAAGAACGGAAGCACTGGGCGTATCAACCGCTCGGCTTCGCCCAGCCGCCGACGGTGAAGAACGAAGCCTGGTGCCGCACGCCGATCGATCGGTTCGTGCTGGGCAAGCTGGAAGAAAAAGGAATCGCGCCGAATGGGCCGATCGAGCGGCGAAAGCTCATCCGCCGAGTCTATTTCGACGTCATCGGCTTGCCGCCGGCGCCCGAGGCGGTGGAAACGTTCGTGGCCGATACGGCCCCCGATGCCTATGAAAAACTGGTCGACCGGGTGCTGGCCGACAAGCATTTCGGCGAACGCTGGGGGCGACACTGGCTCGACATCGCCCGGTTTGCCGAGTCGCACGGTTTCGAGCAGGACTACGATCGGCCGAACGCGTATCACTATCGCGATTTCGTGATTCGGGCACTGAACGACGATTTGCCCTACGACACCTTCGTGCGCTGGCAATTGGCCGGCGACGAATTTGCGCCGGAGAATCAGCAGGCGATGGCGGCGACCGGCTTTCTGGCGGCCGGCGTCCACGCCACGCAAATCACGGCCAATCAGGCCGAAAAGGAGCGGTACGACGAGCTCGACGACATGACGCGGACATTGGGGACGACGATGCTCGGTCTGACGCTGGGCTGCGCCCGTTGCCATGATCACAAATACGACCCGTTGCCCGTCAAGGATTATTACGCGATCGCCAGCACGTTCACTACCACGGTCCGCTCGGACTACGACTTCGACACCGATCCGGTCGGCTATCGTGAAGAGCTCGCCAAGCACAACGCAGTCGGTGCACCGCTCAAGGCCGCACTGGCCGCGTACGAGCGAGACGAATTGCTGGGACGCTTCGACGCCTGGCGCCGGGCCCAGCCCGAGCCGCCTCCGACCTGGGTGATTCTCGACCCGGCCGAATCTCGCTCGGAAGGCGGAGCCACGCTGAAGCCGGTCGGCGATGGTTCGCTTTTGGCCAGTGGCAAGAACCCCGAGTTCGATACTTACACGATCGTGGTGCGGACCGATCTCAAGAACATTACCGGCGTGCGGGTGGAAGCCTTGGCCGACGGCTCGCTGGTGAAGAAAGGGCCCGGCCGAGCGGACAACGGCAACATTCATTTCACGCACTTGAGGGTGACGGCACGTCCGGTGACGGGCGGCGGCGAGCCGGTGGAGCTCGCGCTGCGGAATCCGCAGGCCACGTTCGAGCAAGGGCCGCCCTACACCGCCGCGACGATCATCGACGACGACCCGCACAGCGGCTGGGCCGTCGATCCGGAGTTCGGCAAGGATCAGGCGGTGATTTTCGAAACGGGCAGCGACATCGGATTCGAAGGAGGCACCGCGCTGGAATTCACGCTCGAATTCAAGGGGAACATGCGGCACAACATCGGCCGGCCCCGGCTGAGCGTGACCACGGCGCCGCGGCCGGCGGGATTGGGTATCGGCAGCATGCGGTCGGACGTGGCCTCGGCACTGGTGGCCCTGGGAGGCAATTCGATCGCCACGCTCGAGCCGGCGAAGCGAAAGGTGCTGCTCGAATGGTACAAGCCGAACGACGCTCCCTGGCAGGCGTTGAACGCCAAGGTCACGGCACACGACAGCACTGCTCCGAAGCCGGCCTTGGTCAAAATGTTGATCTCCAGCGAAGGAGTGCCGGCGGTGCGGCTGCACACGCAGGGCCCTGATTTCTACGAGAAGACGTTCCAAGTGAAGCGGGGCGATCCGAACCAAAAAGTGGCCGAAGCTTCGCCCGGATTTTTGACCGTCCTGGATCGCCATCCCGATGGCAATGCCCATTGGCAAGCGGCCCCGCCGGCGGGTGCCCGAACCACCTTCCGGCGTGCGGCCCTGGCCCGATGGATCACCGACGTCGATCACGGGGCCGGTCCGCTTTTGGCCCGGGTGGTCGTCAATCGGCTGTGGCAACACCACTTGGGACGGGGAATCGTGGCTACGGCCAGCGATTTTGGGACGCAAGGAACGAGACCCACGCATCCGGAACTACTCGATTGGCTGGCAGTGGAGCTGGTGGACGGCGGCTGGCGACTGAAACCGATTCACAAGTTGATTCTGACCAGCGCGGTGTACCTGGAGAGCGACGACACCGACGAAGCCCGCCGGGCGGCCGATCACGACGATTTGCTCTGCTGGCGAAAACGCGGGCAGCGGTTGGAAGCCGAAGTGATTCGCGACGCCATGCTGGCCGTGAGCGGCAAGCTCGACGAAACCATGTTTGGTCCCGGCACGCTCGACGAAAAAATGCGCCGCCGCAGCGTCTATTTCTTCGTCAAGCGGAGTCAATTGATTCCGATGATGACGCTGTTCGACGCTCCCGACTCGTTGCAAGACATTGCCCTGCGGCCGACGACGACGGTCGCTCCGCAGGCGCTGTTGATGATGAACAGCCCACTGGTGCGCGGATATGCCGAAGGCTTTGCCGAGCGGGTATTGGCCAGCTCGGGCGACAGCTCGCCGGAAAACGTGCGGCGGGCCTATGCGATCGCGCTGGGACGGGCTCCGTCGGCCGAGGAAGAGGCGGATGGACTGGCGTTTCTGGCCGAGCAGACGGCCGCCTATCGGGCTGAAGGAAAGCCGGGTGAAGGCCGGCTGGCACTGGTCGATTTTTGCCAAACGCTGTTGAGCTTGAACGAATTCGTGTTTGTCGACTGAGGGGTGGAAGGACCGATGCAGATGACCTCGCGACGCGATTTTCTCCAGCGGACGGGCTCGGGCTTTGGACTATTGGGCCTGGCATCGCTCTTGGAGCGAGAAGGCTTGCTCGTTTCCAACGCGGCGGCCGAAGCGGCCGGGCCGGCGGCGGACCTGTCGCTCAATCCGCTCGCGCCACGGCCCTCGCATTTTCCGGCCAAGGCCAAACGCGTGATCTGGCTGTTCATGAACGGCGGCCCCAGCCAGGTCGACACCTGGGACTATAAGCCCGAGCTGGCCGTACGCGACGGCAAGGCGCTGGAAGGATTCGATCCCAAGACCGGGTTTTTTACCGGCCAGATCGGCGGACTGATGAAGTCCCCCTTCCAGTTCGCGCAATACGGCCAGTCGGGCACGTGGGCCTCGGAAATCTTTCCGCACACGTCGCAACACGTCGACGACATGGCCTTCATCCACAGTTGCTACACCGAGACGAACAATCACTCGCCGGCGCTGTTTCAGATCAACACCGGCATGAGCCGGATGGGTTTTCCTTGCGTCGGTTCCTGGGTCACGTATGGGCTGGGAAGCGAAAGCGAGAATCTGCCCGGCTTCGTCGTGATGTGCGACCCGCAAGGTCGCGGCCTGCCGAAAGGGAATGCGAACAACTGGGGAGCCGGCTTCTTGCCCGGCGTGTTCCAGGGAACCTATCTCAGCCCCAAAGGAGACCCGATCAACAATCTGGTGCGGCCGGGGCACATGAGCGACGACGACCAGCGGCGGCAATTGGCCTTGCTGGCGAAATTGAATCGGCGGCATGAAGAGCACAACCCGGCCGAGGCCGAGTTGGCCGCGCGCATCGAGAATTTCGAACTCGCCTATCGCATGCAGACCGCGGCCCCCGAAGCGTTCGACATCGACCAGGAGCCGGCCGAGATCAAGGCGATGTACGGCATCGATCGCAAGGATTGCGGACCCTTCGCCCGGCAGGCGCTGTTAGCCCGGCGATTGGTGGAACGAGGCGTGCGGTTCGTGCAGATCTTTTCCGGCGGCATGGAGAATCAACTGAGCTGGGACGGACACGTCGACATCGCGGGCAACCACCGCCAATTTGCCGGCGAGACCGATCAACCGATCGGAGCTTTGCTCACCGACCTGAAACAGCGCGGGCTGTTGGATTCGACGCTGGTGATCTGCGCCGGCGAATTCGGCCGCTTACCGATTTCACAGCCGGGGGCCAAGCCGGGGCGCGACCACAACCCTCACGCCTTCACAACCTGGTTTGCCGGCGGCGGCGTGAAACGGGGCGTTCACTATGGGGAAACCGACGAGATCGGTTTCAAGGCGGCGGTCAATCGCGTGAGCATCAACGACCTGCACGCCACGATCCTGCACCTCGTGGGGATGGATCACACGAAGCTGACCTACCGCTTCAATGGCCGCGACTTCCGCCTGACCGACGTGGCCGGGGAAGTGGTGAAGGGGATTTTGGCCTGAGCAGCAGGCCCTGCGCAGCCGCCCAGTGGCTGGCCCGCGCGTTTGCCGCCCTCGCTCGCGTTTCGGGCTAGTGACGGATCGGCAAGGCGGCCACGAGCGTCGGTCGGGCTTCGGGCTGGTGAAGCGACTCGGTGATCGAGGGATCACGCCTAGGTGATCATCTCTTCCGCCTCCTCGCTGGCTTGCAGACTGATTTCGCCGGCGTCTTCCAGGCGGCGCACGATGTCGACGATCTGCTGCTGGACCTGCTCGACGGTCGACAGGCGGACCGGGCCGAGGTATTCCATTTCTTCGCGGAGCATGTCGCCGGCCCGCTGCGACATGTTGGTCATCACCTTTTGCTTCAGTTCTTCGCTCGCGCCCTTGAGGGCCATGGCCCACTGCGAGGTTTCGACGTTCTTGAGGACTGTCTGCACGTCCTTGCTGGAGAACTTGTTGATGTCTTCGAAGACGAACATCAAGCGGCGGATTTCTTCGACCAGGTCGGGATCTTCCTGGGCCAGGTTTTCCAGCAAGCTGCGCTCGGTGGCGCGGTCGGTGACGTTGAGGATTTCGGCCACGGTCGACACGCCGCCCGCCTTTTCGAACTGCTGGCTCATGACGCTCGACATGCGGCTTTCCAGCCCGCGTTCCACCTCTTGAATGATCTCGGGATTCGTCTGTCCCATGATGGCGATGCGGCGGATGACGGCCAATTGCCGGTCGCTGGGCAGCCCGGAGATGATCTCGGCCCCGTAGGAGGGGGGCAAGTGCGAGAGGATCAGGGCGATCGTTTGCGGATGTTCGTCGATGATGAACGTCATCAGGTTCTGGCTGTCGACGCTCTGCAGGAAGCTGAAAGGCAGCGCTTCGATCGACTGGCGGACGGTGTCGATCGTGCCGGTGGCATTCTTGCCCAGCGCTTTTTCGATCAGATTCTTGGCCGCGTCGAGACCGCCCGTGCCGCCGATCAAGTTCTTGGCGTCGACGTCGGCAAAATCGACGATCACCGCATTCTGTTCTTCGCCGCTGACCGGGCCGAGTTTGGCGATCTCGATCGACACCGCTTCCATCTGCTTGGGATCGAGCTTTCCCAAGAGGCCGGCCGCTTGCTCTGGAGGCAGGCTCATCAGCAGCACGGCGGCTTTGCGCACATCATTCGCCGACATGGCGTTCACCCTCCGCTGGTTCCGGACCAAGCCAATAGGCGACGACTCCCAGCACTGCCTCGGGTCTGCTCGCGGCCAGGCGGCGCAACAGCGATCGGCGCTCGAGCATCTCGCTCTGATGGATGCGTTCGGCCGGCTGCCGCGCGGCGATGCGAACGTAGGGGCGCTGTGGCCAACGGGGCTCGGTCATAGGAGCGATTATCAGTCGAA
>DATJTR010000436.1:0-5644 GCA_035503215.1 Pirellulales bacterium | reverse complement strand
GAACTGGCCGACCGGCCCCAGGCCAGCATTGCCCCGGCCGTGGCCAAGATTTTTGCCGACAATCATTTTGGCCCGCTGCACCGCGCGCATGGGCTGTGGTTGGTCAAACGCACCACGGGTCTCGCCCAGCCGTTGGCCGCACGCCTGGCCGCCGACTCGGCACAGGTGGTGCGCGTCCACCTGATGCAAGCCTTGGGCGAAACGCCCGATTGGCAGTCGTGGCAGTTCGAACTGGTCCGGGCCGGCCTGGCCGATGTCGATCCGTTCGTCCGTCGCGCCGCGGCCACGGCCTTGGCCATGCATCCGGACTCGGGCAATATCGCCCCCTTGGTCCGCCTGCTCGGCGAAACCCCCGCGGCCGACGCGCAATTGATGCAAGCCACGCGGATTGCCCTGCGCGATCAATTGCGCAGCCCGCTCGGTGGCGAAGGGCTGGCGAAACTTGACTTGCCCGCCGCGCAGCGCAAAGTGGTGCTGGCCATTGCCGCCTTGACCCCTACGCCGCAAGTGGCGGCCTTTTTTCAAAGACAGATTCTGGCCGGCCAGGTCGACTCGGCACTGCTGCGCGAAGCACTGCCCATCGCCGCCGCCGAGGCCGACTCCGCCGGACTCGACCGCATGGTCGGTTACCTCACCGAGCATTTCGCCGACGACAGCCAATATCAGCTCGCGCTACTTCGCAGCACGATCGACGTGCTGGCGAAGCGGGGCCATCGGCCGACGGAGCTGATGAACCGCACGCTGACCTCGATCTTGCGACCCGCGATCACCGACCAGGTCGTCGAGGATTGGACGAACACACAGCTCGACGGCGCCGCTCCCTCAAACAGCCCCTGGGTTCCCGAAGAACGGCCATGCCGAGATGGCCAGACGATCACGGTGATCAGCTCACTCCGCGAACATAACGGCAACGGCGAGCATCTGACCGGCGTGTTGCATAGCCCGCCGTTCGCCATTCCGCCCAAGCTTTCGTTCTGGATCTGTGGGCACGACGCTCCGCCGGGCAGCCCCGCGGGCAAGCACAATTTCGTGCGGCTCGTGCTGGCCGACGGCAGCGAGGTCGCCCGCGTCGATCCGCCGCGAAATGACGTTGCCCAGCGTGTCGATTGGGATCTGACGCCCGTGGCCGGGAAGAGTGGCACGCTCGAAGTCGTCGATGGCGACACCGGCGGGGCCTATGCCTGGTTGGCGATCGGCCGCATCGAGCCGGCAATCATTCGCCTGCCCCAGCATGCCATCGGCGATCACGACGCCGTGCGGGCCGACGCGGTCCGGCTGGCCGGCACGCTGCGCCTAACGGAATTGACCGAGCCGATCGAACAGATTGCCGCCGGCCCGGCGAGTGAGTCGTTGAAGACGGCCGCCGCCGAGGCCCTGGTGGCGCTGCGTCCACAGGCGGCCGTCGCACCGCTCGCGGGTCTCATGGCCGATTCTTCGCTTCCGGTCGGCAGCCGACAACACGCGGCCGAGCTGCTCGGCCGAATCGACACGCCGGAAGCATCCGCCGCCCTGGCCGCGGGGCTCAAAACCGCCCCGCAGCCATTGGCCATCGCCATCGCCGCGGCCCTGGCCCCGCACGCCGAGTCGGCCAAACTGTTATTGGCCGAAATTCGGGCCGGCCGAGCCGCCGCCACGCTGCTCCGCGAGCCGACCGTGACCAGCGGACTCAAGAACTCCAAGCTTCCCGATCTCGATCCCCAGATCGCCGAGCTTACCGCCAAGCTCTCGCCGGCCGACGACCGCATCGCCAAGCTGATCGTTGAGCGTCGGGCCGGCTTTCTGGCCGCCGCCGCCAGCCCCGAGGCGGGCAGGGCCGTCTTCGAACGTACCGTTTGCAAGAACTGTCACAAGATCGGCGCCGTCGGCGGTGCCATCGGCCCGGCCCTCGACGGCATCGGCACCCGCGGCCTCGACCGCCTGTTGGAAGACACGCTCGATCCGAGCCGCAATGTCGATCAAGCCTTCCGCGTCACGCTCGTGGAAACCGACGCGGGGCAAACCATCGCGGGCTTCGGGCTGCGTGAAGAAGGGGAAACGCTGGTGATGTACGATTCGGCCGGCAAGGAGATTCGCCTGCCGCGCAGCGAGGTCGAATCCAAGACCGTTTCGCAGCTTTCGCCCATGCCGGCCAACATCCCCGAATTGATCAGCGAAGCCGAGTATTACCAATTGCTGGCCTTCCTGCTCAGCCAGCGGCCGAAATAGGAAGCGGTTTCAAATCCGGCCGGCGACTTCTCTCCCCCTCAAGCTTCGCGCTTGAGCGACCACGCTCGCCTACCGCCCGAGCAGCTTGACGCCGAGCTTTGGCGCCGCCTTTCGCAGCCGCTCATCGAGCGTGGCCAGCGGCAATTTGCGGCGAACCGCCAGGTCGAGATAGACCGCGTCGTAACTGGTCAACTGGTGGGCGCGGCACAGCGGCAGCAGGTCGCTGAATGCCCGACCGGGACCATCAACGTCGACCTCGATCGCGAGTTTCGACATTTCAGCGATGAATTCCGCCGATTGGGTGATCGTGACGCGGCCTTTGCGCTCGGCGATCGCCAGAACATTCGCCACTTCCAAAAACCACCAGTCCGGCACCAGGGCCGGTTCCTCAGCCAGACGCCCGAGCAGTTTGACGGTCTGCGGCGTTTGCTCATCCTCGAACAGCCACGTCATGGCGACCGAGCAATCGATCACGAACGCCGCGCTCATCGCCGGCCTTCCTCAATCAGGTCGCGGATTTTCAGGCCGCCCAGGCTCAGACCTTTGCTGAGTTTCTTGATGCGTTCGATGGCCGCGCGGCGCTCTGCCGGCGTGTAAGTCTTTTTCACCGGCACCAGCCGGGCCACGGGCGTGCCGTGACGGGTGATGGTGATTTCCTCCCCCGCCTCGACCTGTTCCAACAGCTCGGAAAAGTGAGTTTTGGCCTGATAGGCCCCGACGCTGCCGGTGTGCTCGAATCGCATGGAATGGCCTTTGTCAGTTAGACTAGTCTAAGACCAGTTTACGCCTTTCTAAGCCGAGTGGCAACCGACGCCCGGCCAGGCGACGACGCCGGAAAGGGCCCGCTCGGCTGGTCGTACCGCGCCATGCAGATCCTGCCCAATCGCGGGTCTGAGGAACAACCCGCAACGCACCGTCCCGACTTTGCGGAGCTTGCCGAGTAACATGGGACTATCCCGAATTTGCGCTCGGCACCGTCGGTCGCAGGGGCGCGGAGCAAATTGGCGGTCCCCCTTCTCCCAGCAACGATCGAAATAGGCGAGAAACGATGAGCCGCCGCTTCCAACCGCCGCGTCGTGCCGGTTACGCCTGGCTCATCGTGGTGATCGTCGTCGGCCTGCTGCGCTATTGGGGCGATCCGCACATTCCCGACCCGCACGCCCCCGGCCCACAGCCGCCGGGGCATGCCACCGTGCCGGCCGGCGAACATCATGTCGTCCGCACGGTCGATGGCGACACGCTCTTGGTCGACCGGCACACTCGGCTGCGGCTGATCGGCGTCAACGCCCCCGAAACCGTGAAGCCCGACTGGCCGGTCGAGCCCTGGGGACCCGAGGCGAGCGCGTTCACGAAACAGTTCGTCTCCGGCGGCAGCGTGCGGCTGGAGTTCGACGACGAGCGGATCGATGAATACGGCCGCGAGCTGGCCTATGTGTACGTCGGCGACCGGATGCTGAACGAAGAGCTGCTCCTGCGTGGTTTGGCCCGCTGGGAAAAGAACTATCACTATTCGCCTGCCATGAAGCGGCGTTTTCAAGCCGCACAGGACGAAGCCCGGCGGAAGCACGTGGGCATTTGGAGCGGCAAACGTGGGCCGCTCGATGCTCCGGCCCCCGATCGCGAGCCGGCGGTGCAGTCTGGCTCGGAACGCTAGGGCAACCGGTCGTCGGCGAGGCCAAACCGCGACCAGGTTTCCGCCGGCCAGTAGATAAAGTCGACATAGCCCACGATATCACCCAAAGGAATCGCTCCAAAACTTCGGCTGTCTCTCGCGCGATCGCGGTTATCGCCCAGCACGAAAACATGGCGTTCCGCGATCGTGGCGTCAAAATCACCTCTCGCGCGTTCACCGCCTGTCGGGTCATCGTAGGCCACTAAATAACGGTGGTCGGAGTTCTCTTCGAATGCGACCCGCCCTGGCGCCTCGCCACCAAGCTGCTTCAAGGCCTCGGCAGGCACGCGATCACGCTCCAATTCATGACCATTGATGAGCAGGCGTTCGCCGCGGTTCTCCAAATGGTCGCCGGCCACGGCCACCACCCGTCCGACGAAATTCGTGGCCCCGGTCGGCGTGGGATTGCGATACACGATCAAATCGCCACGCTTGGGAAACCGATCTTGTGAAAACAGCTTTCTGGCCAGGACGCGGTCTCCGGGAAGGATGGTCGGACTCATGCTGCCGGTGGGAATCAGGAACGCTTCGTAGGCCAGACTGCGTACCGCAGTGATCAAACCAATCGAATAAATCATCTGGACGACAACGAGCAGCGCGTAAACCGCCGCGCGGTTGTAATCGCGCAGCGAATAGTCCGAGCCTGTCTGGACGGCCAGTCGCCAGGCGTCGATCGCGGCGCACAGGTACACGACCGAGACGATGACGACAGGCAGCGCCAAGAGCGCGAAGCTTGTCGCCGATGGCGGTAAGAGCGCCGCGACCGTGACGCCGAGCGGCACCAGCAGCCAGGCAAAGTACAGCGGCAACCCTTTGGCAATTCTTCCGCAGTACAAATGGCCCACTCCTGCCGCCATTAACGAGAGTGCCAAGGCCACCCAAGGCACGCGCCGAGAAGTCATGCCGCTTGCCATTTTCATTTCCTCAAAACACGAATCGGGCAACATGCGCTAGAAAGATGAACGGCAGGATCCCGACGGCTGCCGCCCCGCCGCACACGGCCAGGCGCGCACTCCGCGAGCATTCGATCCGCCAAACCCAGCGCAGCCACCAAACATCTCGACGCTGGCGCTCCAAACCGGCAACCTGACTCATGATCTGGTCCGCCAATGTCTCGGGTGGAGCGACCCCGCGACGTTCCGCCAACCACTGTTCGTATGGGCTGTATGTCATTTCGCCTCCCTGAATACGGCCGCCAGCAGGGACTGCAGCCGCCCTTTCGCTCGATGGATGCGGGACTTCACGGTACCTAGCGACGTTCGCTCGATGCGAGCAATCTCGGCATACGACAATTCTTCGATTTCGGCCAGGATGAAGGCCGAGCGTTGCTCGACCGGCAACGCTGCCAGCGCACGATCGAGTTGTTCGGAAAGCTCCCGTCTGACGATCGTGTCGGCCGGCGCGGCAGCCGTGACTGAATCCAGCGCGTCGCGTGCGATCGGACGAGTCTGCTTGAGCGCGTTGATCGAGCGATTGCGAGCGATCGTGAACAGCCACGTCGAAAACCGGGCGCGCGACGCATCGTAACTGGACAGATTGACGAACGCGGCGAGAAAAGCTTCTTGTGTCACATCCTGCGCCTCCTCTCGATTTCCGAGCAACCCAAAGGCGAACCGGAAGACTGCCTGCTGATGACGCTCGACCAGCAGGCGAAAGTCGTCCGTCCTTCCCGCCAGCACCCGCTTCACCAGCTCTGGATCGTCGACTTCCACGCGTTGCGGTCTCGGTTTTCCGAACAGGGTTCGTTGTCTGACGAGTTATACATTC
>DATJTR010000435.1:0-6838 GCA_035503215.1 Pirellulales bacterium | reverse complement strand
CGTGCGTGAAGGAATTTTGCAGCAGCGCATCGTGCTGCACGGCCGCCGCCACGACTGCTTCCTGTTTTCGATCTTGCGAACCGTGTAGGGCTGGCGTGGACTGCGCGAGAATCAGGCAACACGCTGCAGACTAAAGGCTGGAGGTCGGGCAGATTACGCGCGTCCTCAAGCCTACTGTCTCAGGCCTCGAGCCGCTTTAGCCTGTGAGTGTGGCGGATGCGCACGACAGCTTGCGAAGCTGTTAGGCCAGGTTCGACTCCTGGACGGGCTATTTTTCTTGCAGCGGCACGGTCGGTTTTGCGATAATCGCCCAGCGGTGCGATCGCGATCCGTGGCCCAAGCGGCAATAAACGCGGCGCCGTTGGTCAGCGATCACGCGAGCCATCGACGCGATCCCATGGGCTGTTTGGAAATCGAGGTGCGCAGATGAAGACGTCGAAACTAATCGTCTCCGATTGGTTCGTGTTGTGCAGCATCGGCGCACTGATCTCCGGCATGTTCGTGGTCTACAACCAGGCCAGTTCCGGCGCCTATACGCACGGGCAAAGTGCGGCCGCGGCGGCCGGAACGCAGGATTCGGCGCAGGCAGGCGCCGACGCCGACGGCAACTCCCTCGCGCAGGCCGGCTCCGCCGCGCCGGCCAGTGCGCCCGCGCAAGCCAAACCCACCGCGGCGGGCGGACAAGTCGCCACGGGTGCCCAGGCGCAATTGGAAATCGGCTACGCGGCCTACGACGCGGGGAACTACGATCTCGCCAGGTCGACCTTCGAGGCTTTAGCCAAGCAAGGCAACGCCACGGGCCAAGCGGAACTCGGCCGGCTCTACCGCGAAGGGAACGGCGTCAAACAGGATTACACCAAAGCCCATTTCTGGTGCCGGAAGGGGGCAGAGCAAGGAGATCCCCTCGGGCTGTACGAGTTGGGGATACTGGCGGAGGACGGCCTGGGCGAGGCGAAAGATGCGGCCAAGGCGTTCAAGTTCTATCAGCAGTCCGCGGAAAAAGGCTACCGCGACGCAGAGAAAAGCGTCGAGGCCGCGTACCTGGAAGGAATCGGCGTTCAGCAAGACCCGGCCAAGGCTTTCGAGTGGGTGAAAAAACTGGCCGCCGACGGCGACCATTATTGGCTGGCGGAGCTTGGCCGCCTGTACCTCGAAGGCATCGGCGTGAAGGAGAACTACGAACTAGCTGAAGATTGCCTGCGGAAAGCGACCGCCGGCGAGAATCCCGACGACCTGGCCGAATACGAACTGGGACGGATGTACGCCAATGGCTGGGGGCTGGCCAGGAACACCGCCGAAGCAATCTCCTGGTACCGGAAAGCCGCCGAACTCGGCCATGTGGACGCTGCAAACGCGCTCGCCAGATTGTACGTTTTCGGCGCTCCCGACCTTCCCCAAAACTACGGTGAAGCGTTGAAATGGTACCAGCAGGCCGCGGACGCCGGCAGCGCCGAGGCGCAAGTCGATCTGGGAATCATGTACCACAATGGGGAAGGAGTTGCCCAGGATTTTGGCCAAGCCCGCGAGTGGTACCGCAAGGCGGCCGAAAACGGCCACAGCGCCGCCCACAGGCAACTAGGAACAATCTACTTCAATGGAGAGGGAGTCGAAAAGAATCTGGAGAAGGCGGCCGAGTATTACGTCGAGGCCGGTGACGACCTAGACACGGTCGCCAGCTATAACTTGGGCACGCTCTACCGCGACGGCACCGGCGTCCCCAAGGATCCGGTGAAAGCCGCACAGCTCTTCCGCCGCTCCGCCGAAGGGGGTGACGCGCGGGCGCAATACGAGTGGTATAGCTGCTTGGAGAGCGGCAACGGCGTCGAAAAAGATCCGGTCGAAGCGGGCAAGTGGTTGGAAAAGTCGGCGGTTCAGGGACTCGAAGCGTCGCAATTCGTTTGGCTGACCCGCTTGTCGCTGTACGCCGCGCAAGGGGACAAAGAGGCCCAGTTCAAGCTAGGAATCCAAAGGCTCTCTCGCGGCGGGAACAGCGCGGCCCAAGGCCTGACTTTGATTCAGCAGTCGGCCGACCAGGGCTATCCGCCGGCCGAGCGGCAAATGGGGGTGCTGTACGCGACCGGCCAAGGCGTGGGAAAGGACTTTGCCAAGGCGATCGAGTGGTACACCAAGGCGGCGAATCAACACGACTCCATCGCCCAAGCCGATCTGGGGACGATGTGCGAGAACGGAATGGGGGTCAAAGCCGATCCCACCGCCGCGGCGGAATGGTATGCCAAGGCGGCCGAGCAAGACCACCACAACGCACAAATCAGGCTAGCGCAGATGTATCTCGACGGCCTGGGCGTCCCCGTGAACCCACGGCAGGCCGCGAAGCTGATGAAGAAAGCGGCCGAAGGGGGCGCTGCGGAAGGACAATTCGGTCTGGCGATGATGTATTCGCGGGGTATAGGGGTGCAGCCCGACCTGCAGCAGGCGTTGGCCTGGTTTCGCGCGGCGGAGAAAAACGGGGTGACCGCCGCCACGCCCGAAATCGCCAAGATCGAACAGCAGCTCAAGGCCAATCCGTCGAAGTAGCGGTGCTGGCCGCGTGGGCCGCAGGCTGCGCGGGTTTTTAAACGCTTCGCTTCACCTTCCAGCGCCCACGCGCTTAGGCCGGCGCCCGGTATTGCTCCTTTTCGCCGAGGGCCGGATGTGAGAACGAGGGGGTTTCATGCGTGATCTGGCGGGTGCGGAGATCCACCGTCACACTGTCGACCGGCGTTTGGCTGTGCGTATGCGTGCCGATCAGATCGACCGTCACGATGCGGGTCGTGATGGTCACCAGCAAATGGCCGAATCCGTTGAAGTATTGCTGCAAGGAATGCGTGCCCACGGTCTCGGAATCGGCGCCGGGCACGGGCGTGGCGACGCGCGTGCCGTCGGGCTGGTTCTTCAGATTCGTGATGCCGTGGCCGCCGTTACCCGCCACGAGGTAGGGGACTTCCAAACTACCGCCGCCGGGCGCGGGGACAGTGCGCGTGAAGCGTTGATAGTTGTGAGCATGGCCCGACAAGACCACGTCGGGAACGATCTGGGCCTGGGCGAAGGCGGCGTCGAGATCGGCCAGCATTTCGCTGCTGCCTGAATGCCCTCCGCCGCCGCTAAAGGGTGGGTGATGCACCGCCAGAATCAGGGCCTTGCGCTGCGCGGGGTTGGCGGTGCGGGCCTGTTGAATCTGCGTCAGTTGGTTGAGCAGGAATTGCCATTGCTGCTCGCCAATCGGCGTGCCGTCGGCGGTGCGAACGGCGCCGTCGTGATCGCGGATCGCTCCGGCCGTTTCGCCCCCATTGGAAAACAGGGCAATGATCTGCGCGAACGGAGCATCCAGCAAATAGTACACGCCGGGCTGGTACATCGGCTCGCGGGCGTGCGAGCCGATGAGCGCGTCGACCGCAGCGGCGTTGGCGGGCAAATCGGCACAGAAATTCAGCTCGAACGTGGCGAGCGACTGCGGGTCTTCCTGGGGATTGCTGTCGTGGTTGCCAGGAATGGCGATGATCTTACCCGGATAGTCGGCATAGGGGGTGTAGAACTGGGTCTGATACATGCCCGACTTGGGCGCCGGAATGACCTGGTTGGTGGCGTCGTCGTACATGTTGTAACAGACGTCGCCGAGGTGCAGAAACAGAGCGGGGCGGTCGGCCGGATTCGACCGGTAGTAGTCGCGCGACATGACCGAGGCCACTTCGGTCAAGTCGGTATGCTTGGGATTGCCGGTGTCCCCCACGGCATGGAACACGAACTGACCGGCGGTCTCGATTTCGTTGACCTCAGCGTCGCCGATCAACTCCGCCAGATCGATTACCGGGGGATTGCGCTTCGGAGGCGGAATCACCACCATTTGCTTGACCTGGCTGGCACGAATGTCGGCCGGGCTCGCGGCAGCCTGGAACCGAGCTGGAGTTTCCAGAAATGGTTTCTCGTGCGTTCCCGGAATCAGCCGCGTCTGCCGGCGCCGAAGCTCGGCAAGGGGTTGAAAAGGAGCGGCTTCCGCTTGATCGTTCATGATGCTCCTCGTAAGCGATCGTTGAGGGATGAACCGTGCGTCGTGCGAACACGGCCGATGCGAAAACGACCGATCGATTCGAGACGATCGTTCACATTTGGCAGCGACGGGCACGAACTGCGGCGCCTGCCCCCTTCCGGCCCCGTGCGCAGCGGAAAGGGGGCGGGCACGCTTGCGGCAGTCGCTCAGTCCGCGCCGGCCGCGGCCATTTGGTCGGCGAGGCTGTTCTCGTCGGCGACGTCGATCTGATGACCGGCGCCGCTCGTGTTGCCCCGATCGTTGGTCGGCACCAATTCCTGCTGGAAAGCCGTGAAATAGCCGGCCCATTGGCCGTTGCCCAGTTCGACCAGCACGCCACCGTCTTGCCAAACGTCGTTGTGGTCTTTCGGCGAATCGTCGCCATGATTGACGAATCTGCCGCTCGAGCCCTGGTTCATGTGAACGTCGTGAATGCCCGGCGCGCCGTCGGTGTAGGTGCGACCCCAGATGTAGACCGAGGCACCGGACGATTTGGCTCGTCGCAACAGCCGCATCAGCGAGGCCACGGGCTCGGGCTCTTCGCTGCCGTCCATCACGTCGCTGTCGCGCCAGATGCCGGTGTTGCGCAAGACGTCGCTACGGAGGAAGTCGAGCGAGGGCAGGCCGATGCCGCCAGTCAGATCGTGAAATCCTTCCGATTTCAAGTGCTCGTCGTTGAGAAGAGCCTCGTGTTGAAAATCGTACACCAGCTTGAACCGCAACAAGTCGTCGGAATCGCTCGTGCCGACATTGATGGCCGTGTCCCACGTTTCGGTTCCGTTGTCGCCGGGCACCGCCAAATCGGCGTGAACGTGATATTGAATTTCAGGTTTATTCCGATCTGGCTTGGACGCCTTGAGGTAAGGGTCGCCGGCGATCTTGCACTTGACCAGGCCGTAGTTCAAAGGCATTGAGAATCTCCTTATTCGAACGCAAGAGAAGAAGAGAAGAAGGGAGACGAGGCCACCTCAGCGCGGATTAGTGCGAGAAAAGCAGCCGATCCTTTTCGACCTGGCTGCCCTTTTCGTAGAAGCGGGCAAACCAGGCGGGTTTGCCGCTGATGGCGGTCGGTTTTTGCAGCGTCATGGCGGCCAATGCTTGCTGGTTCGACTTGCCTTGGATTTCCTTCCGCATGCGAGTGCGGAATTGCAAGTGGTCGAAGGTCCGGATGGCCTCGATGGCATAGGAGGTCGCCACGCGTGGATCCTCGATCATCACCAGGTTGTCGCCATTCTTGTTTTCGCCGTTGACCGACAAGTTGGACGAACCGCTGAACACCTTGGCGGTGGGCAAGCTGAAATCGGTGACGACGAATTTGTTGTGTTGATTGATGCCAGGTGCAGCCTTCTTTTTCGGGTCTTCAGCGGAATCTGTGGGTGAATGTCAGTACACGAGGTGGATGCGGGGCGGCTGACGCCGCGGTTGTTTTTTGCGTTCACGCAGACCAGGGGCTCATTGCCGCCCCTGGACCCCGGCTAGCCTTTCTCTGTGTTCCCTGGCGTGCGGCCGCTTCTTGAGATCAGCCCGGTGAGCAACGGCGTGTCCTCAAACAAGTGCATCCTGAGCAGCAGCGGGCAAAGATGGAGTTACCAAGCTTCATCAATCCCCACGCAGACTCAGGATGCAACTGACGACTATCCTCAATCGCGTCGAACGAAACAAGTCGTTCGTCTACGGAACGCCCCGCTGGGGCGGCAACGTGCTGCGGCCGACCCTCGAAGTGCCGATTCGCCCGCGGGCCAATGGCCGGCCGATCTGCTCGGGATGCGGCCGGCGCCGGCCAGGCTACGACCGGCTGGCGCCTCGCCGCTTCGAATACGTGCCGCTGTGGCAGATCGCCGTGGTGTTCGTTTACGCCATGCGGCGCGTCGATTGCCCACGTTGCGGGGTCGTCGTCGAGCAGGTTCCTTGGGCCAGTGGCAAGTCGCAGCTGACCACCAGCTATCAATGGTTTCTGGCCGGTTGGGCGCGGCGGCTCTCCTGGAAAGAAGTGGCCAGCGTGTTCCACACCACCTGGGAGCACGTCCGCGATTCGGTCCGCCACGCTGTCCGCTGGGGCCTGGTACACCGCGATTTGTCGGGCGCACAAGCGATTGGCGTCGACGAGATCCAGTGGCAACGCGGTCACCACTACCTGACGCTGGTCTACCAAATCGACGCCGGCTGCCGCCGCCTGCTGTGGATCGGCCGCGAGCGGACCGAGGCCAGCCTGCGCGGCGGATTGGAACTGCTGGGCGATACATTCTGCTGCGGCCTGCGGTTCGTGTGCAGCGATTTGTGGCAGCCCTATCTCAAAGTGCTGGCCGAACAGGCTGGCGGTGCGATCCACGTGCTCGACCGCTTCCACATCATGAAGCAGCTCGGCAAGGCCATCGACGACGTGCGGGCCGCCGAGGCCAAACGCCTGAAAAGCGACGGCTACGAGCCGCTCCTGACGCATTCCCGCTGGTGCCTGCTCAAGCGGCCCGAGAACCTCACCGACCGGCAGACGGTCAAGCTCGACGAATTGCTCAGGTACAACCTGCAGAGCGTCCGGGCTTACTTGCATCGCGAGGACTTTCAACGCTTCTGGGAGTACCAATCGCCCGCTTGGGCCGGCCGTTTCCTCGACGAGTGGTGTTCGCGCGTCATGCGTTCCCGGCTGGAGCCGCTGAAGAAGGTCGCCCGCAGCTTGCGCTCGCACCGGGAACTCTTGCTCAACTGGTTCCGGGCCAAAGGCACGATTTCAGCCGGCATCGTCGAGGGTTTTAACAACAAGGCGAAACTGACCATGAGAAAGTCCTACGGCTTTCGCGAATACGAAACCATCGAACT
>DATJTR010000434.1:0-4594 GCA_035503215.1 Pirellulales bacterium | reverse complement strand
GCGACCCTCGATGCGGCTGGTAAGATCCACGCCGCTCCAAAAACGGAAAATACGGTCGATCTGACCTATTGGGGGCACTCCCCTTCGGCGACCGCGTCGCCCGCGGCAGCCGCTCCTTGACGCATGGTCAGTTTGCTGCCGATCGGCAAGCCGGCCCGGCGCTGCTCGCGAATCGCTTTCTCCTGCCGCAAAAGCGAGTATGGTAAGGGAGGCGTTGCAATCGGGGGCGAAGCACCGTGGAAGCGGATCCAAAAACAACTGTTGCTGAATCGCGTCCGGCGCGCCTGGTCGCCGAACTGCCCGCGCTGGCGCTGATCATGGCGGTGCGGGCGTATCAGTTGATGGTCAGCCCTTGGCTGGGGCCGGTGTGCCGCTATCACCCTTCGTGCAGCCACTACATGATTGCAGCGGTACGCAAGCATGGCTTCTGGCGCGGCGGCTGGCGGGGGCTGGCACGGATCGCTCGCTGCCATCCTTGGCATCCCGGCGGCTACGACCCTCCTTGAACCAGCGCGGGCGCGCGGCGTGCGGCTGACGGCGGGCAACTCGATCTAGCATCGGCCGCGGCCAATGCGTACAGTGTCCCCCCGTTTCTGGAATTTGTCGGTCGGGTTTTCGCCGCGGGAGTGCCAGCCATGGCCAGTATGCGCAAGGAAGTGACCATCGGATTCAGCGTGATCGCCGTACTGCTGGCGATTTTGGGCGGCCTGGTTTATCACCGCGCCAAAGCCTTGTGGCAAGCGCCCGATCCCGAGGTGGCCACTGCGTCCGCGGATTCCCCTACGCCGATCGATCCACGACCGCAGTTCGTCGTGGCGCAGGACCTGCCGCCGGCCGACACCGCGAGCGACGGCAGCCCGGCCGATGGCGGCGATCCGCAATATGCACCCGTGAATCGGCACGAGCCGCCGCGGACTTCGTTCTTGCCGCGGCAGTTTGACCGTTCGGCCCCCGACATGGCCGAAACGCCCGCCGAGGAAACGCCGAGCGAACAGGGCCCGGGGGACAGCGATCCGGCGGCAACTCCGACCGACGCCGGGCCGGCCGAGGGAGAAACGTCGCAGGCGATGCCTGACGGTCCGCGGCAGGCGGCGGCCGAGCTGTCGGATGCCGACGTTCCCGACCATTTTCCCGACAACCTGCCGGATGGCGGCACGAATCTACAGATCCCGGATCAAGCTCCGGCCGAAGTCACTCAGGTCGACCGTGGGCCAGCAGACGCGCAGGCCGATGGGGCGCCGATGATGGCGCGTCGCGACGATCGACGGCAGGATTGGGCCGCCGACGCGGCGCCGGCCGATGGAGTGCCGATGGCCGGCTCGATGCCCCCCGACAATGGTTCGAATCCAGGTCCTCCGCCGGCCGACTTCGGCGGCGCACCACCGGCCGGTTTCGGCAACCCGCCGCAACGAGAATATGGCCGGATGCGCGGTGAGCCCGCGCGTGTATCGGCGGAGAACGGCCGCTACACGGTCGCGCCGAACGACAACTATTGGACGATCGCCGAGAAGGTGTATGGGAACGGCGGATACTTCAAGGCCTTGCGCGAGCTGAATCGGCCGCGGCATCCGCGCGGCGACAAGCTGCAAGTCGGCGACGTGATCGACGCCCCCCCGGTGGCCGATCTGGCGGCGCAATATCCCGATCTTTGTCCCCGGCAGCGGAGCGTCCCCACGGCCCGGCAAACTCTGCAGCCGGCCAGCACACGGCAGGGGGCTGGCAGCCGGGTATACGTGGTGGCCGAGGGAGATTCGCTGTTCGACATCGCCCGGCACGAATTGGGCAAGGCGGCCCGCTGGACGGAGATTTACGACATGAACCGGGACGTGCTGGGGGACGACTTCGATTATCTGCGGCCCGGCACCGAGCTGGTTCTGCCGCGCAGCGACCGCGACTCCGATTCGGTCACGCGGAAGGACGATCCGCGATATCAGCGATAGGCTGCGGAAGGCTACAGACCACAGGCTACAGACCACAGGCCGGAAACGAGCGCCCGCCTGCTCAGGCCGCATGAAGACTTCAATGGCGCACGGCGCTTGTCAACGCAGCAACCCGGGGACGCCTTTTGCGGTCCGCCGAGCGCTGTGGAGCGCCCGATGCGCGGCCACCTTTGAGCGAATCGGCCACCGAGCCTGCCCGTGCCCTCATCACAGCAGTCGGAGTCTCAACTGATTGAGGATATCAATGCGCGGTGTTGAATCACGCGCAGAGCGACTGACTTCCGACCCGTGGTCTGTAGCCTGTGGACTGTAGTCTCTTAGTGGAACCCGTAGTTCGGGTTCTTGTCGTCGAAGTCGGCGTCGGTGAAGCCGTTGTTCAGCTTCATCTGCAGGTAGGTGTATTCCTCGAGCAGCACCGGCGGGCCGCCGGCCTTGGCCGGCCAATCGTAGGCTTCGTAGCGGATTGGGAAGCCGTATTCGGCGTCGACGTAGACCTTGGCCACATTGAAGCGGAAATTGCTCCGCGGCACCGGGTGCGTGACCATGATGCAGGTGCACAGACGGCCATCGACCTTGGTGCCGTTGTAGTATTTGACTTCGCATTCTTGGAACTTCTTGTCCTGCTCGGCGACTTCGATCAGCCGCTTGGTCAGGTTCAGAATGCCGATTTCGGTGATCGGATAGCGGTTACCCCGCATGGCGAGCATGCTGTCGGGCTTGAGCGAGAGCGTGCCGACCAGTTTCTTGACGCCGACGCCGTGGCCCAGCAGGCAGCCGTCGTTCTTGCCGGCCACGTACAGGGCTTCTTGCCCCTTCATGGCCTCGGGAGCTTTGAAATAGGTATAAACGCTGAAGGGTTCGTGGCGAATTTTTACAAACAGATATTCGGGGGCCGCCAGCGTGCCATCGATTCGTTCCCGCTTGATCAGCGTGCAGGAATAGTCGCGGACGTTGTTCTGGATGTTCGAGAGGGCCTTGTAGGCCATGTCCAAGGCAGGCTGCAGCGGATGGGCACCCGGCGCGGGCTGCGGCGTTTCGTTGTTGGCCGCGGCGGCCGGTTCGCCATCGACTTTGTTCGCTACTTTATAGATCGGTTTGACGAGCGTTTCGCGATCGGTCCGCGAACCCGAGGCCGGGTCTTGGCCCGTCACGCCCGCGGCTCCCCACATCCCTGCGGCTACGGTTGCCAGCGCCAAGCCGAAACGACCGATCGATTTACGGCAAACCATCATGCTTTCTCCACGGACTCGCTGGCTGTTGGGATCCGGCTCACAACGCAGGCGGACCCGCTAACTGTTTATCGCCTCAAAATCGAAATCTAAATTACAATGCTTACGCGATCCGGTGCCAGCCGGCACGAGGGAGCCGGCCGGGTCGTTAAAGACCGCGCAATTTTACAGCGGAAGTGGCCTTTCGGGGGAGACCAACTTGGACCAAAAAGGGGCGGTCCCCTCCGCCGCTTTCGCTCACTGTCTACGCCACCCGCCCGAACGGGGGCGGTGTGTGACGCCCTGGAAGCAAAGGACATACCCGAAACGTGACAAAACCTGAATCGACTTCGCCGAGTCACCAACCACCGCGGCTACGATTAGCTACCATCGTTTCCGCCCCCTTTGGTGAGAACACCTATATCGCCCATTTCGACGGCCGCGAAGACTGCCTTGTCTTCGATCCAGGCTTGGAGCCAGGGGCGATCGTCAAACATTTGGAGCGGCAGGGGCTGCGGCCGGCGGCGTTCATGATCACCCACGGCCATAGCGATCATATCGGCGGCAACACCGCGATGAAGAGGCGTTGGCCCGACGTGCCCTTGGTGATCGGCCGAGGGGATGCCCCGAAATTGACCGATGCGGAGCTGAACCTATCGGCGACCTATGGCATTTCGCTGCTCAGCCCGCCCGCCGACGTGCTCTTGGACGAGGGGGATACCTATCGGGCGGCCGGATTCGAGCTCGAAGTGTTCGAGATCCCAGGGCACTCGTCGGGACACGTGGTTTATTTGTGGCGGGGTGGACGGCCCAACGTGGTTTTCGGCGGCGACGTGCTGTTCCGCGGCAGCATCGGCCGGACCGATTTTCCGGATGGCAGTTTCGAGGCCCTGGCCTCCGGCATCCACCGCAAGCTGTTCACGTTGGCCGACGACACGCTCGTTCTACCGGGCCACGGCGACCCAACCACGGTGGGGGAAGAAAAGCGCCACAATCCGTTCGTCGGGTTGGACGCGATGGGGGAGTAACGTTGCGACAACGCCGCACGAAGCTGTGAGCGAAGCGACCGGCACACGATTTCCTAACTTGGGTTGAAAGGGATTCTTGACTAAATTTCGATTTTCCTAAAGACCGCTCGGCCCCGTGAGAACGCTCATGCACCGCTCCAGACTCGTCGCTTCGCTGTTGGTGTCGGTCGTGTTGGCATGGGTCGCCAACCGATCCGATGCCCAAACTCTGACGACTTTGGCTTCCTTCAATGGCACCAATGGCGCAACTCCCACGGGCGATCTGACGCTGAGCGGATCAACCTTGTATGGGACGACCTCCCTCGGCGGACAATACAGTCAAGGAACGGTCTTCAGCATTTCGACAACCGGCGGCACGCCGACCGATCTGGTGAATTTCGCCGGCGGTTATGGCGAGAAACCTTACGGCAGCTTGACG
>DATJTR010000433.1:0-7804 GCA_035503215.1 Pirellulales bacterium | reverse complement strand
GTTCACTCCGAACACTGGAGTGCTGTGTAACTACCAGGGAGCAAATTACGACTTCGATTTCGTCGACAGCAAAGAAGGCGGATCGACTACCGTTGCCACCCATGCGGCCCTGACTTCGCGCAGCTACCATCCTAGCGCCGTCAATTCCGCGTTCATGGACGGCTCGGTGCACACCGTTCCCAATGAGATCGATCTATCGGTGTGGCAGGCCCTCTCGACCAAAGCCGGTACCGAAGTGCTCGGCGAGCTCAATTTCTAATCGCCGGCGCGGCTGGGAATGGGCAAGTGTCAGCCATGAAGTTCATTTCGTTCGCCAAGGCAGTCAAGAAAACGCGTTGAGCCGACAGTCACTTGGCCGGCAAGTGCTAAGTGAGGCGCCTCGCCCTTTGGCGGTTGGTGCTCGAGTTCTGCACTCGGCGATTTCACGCCCTCCACCTTCTCCCGGATTGTGCGGCATGGAAATCAAACTCAAGGTGGGGCTGGGAAAAAATGCCGGACAGGTGGTGGCGATCAAGGGCCCGACATTTCTCATCGGCCGAGCAGAAGATTGCCATCTACGCCCCGCGAGCGAGACGATCAGCCGCCATCATTGCATGATCGTCGTCGATGGGTCGTATGTGGCCATCCGTGACTTTGGCAGTAAGAACGGCACGCACGTAAACGGCCAGCGAGTTGCCGGCGAGCGTGAGCTACGCGCTGGGGACTCGTTGCGCGTCGGGCCGCTTGAGTTCGAGATCATGCTGTCGCTGGGCGAGTTGGCAGGTAAGAAGCTCCCTCCAGTGCAAAACGCGAAAGAAGCCGCCAAGCGAACCGCCGGTTCCGCGAGCCAGGAAATCGATGTGAGCATGTGGCTCGATGATCCGGCCGACCAACCGCGGGCGATCGCATCTTCCCCAGTCCGATCTGCTTCCGAGACGCAGTCGATGCCGCCGATGGAAACCAAGCGGATTTCCATCGAGCGCATTGACGCAGGGGTGCCCGCAGAGCCACTTAAGGCGCCGACGGTTGTCACGACACCGGCTGCCGCGGCGCCGACGAATCCTCCCAAGCGACCCTTCCCGTCGGTATTTCAAATGCCCGAATTCGAGGCGCCTCCGCCGCCCCCGCCGGAGAAACCTGGTCGGTTGGATAAGACGAAGGTTTTCGGCAAGCTGCCGATTCAAAGCCCCAGCTCGACCGATCCCCGCTCGGCTGCCGCTGACTTGCTCGAAAAGATGCGCGGCAAGCGGTAGCGAGCTGCCCGATTCTTCAACGATTCGTCGCGTCCGGGCGCCGAGTTGCTGCCCTGTTGAGTCGCAATTGCCAGCCCCGGTGAATTCTTTTGTTGGGGGCGTTGACAGCTTTTCGCAAAACTCTTAGGATTCGTGGTTTCCCGCTCAATCCGAAGCAGGGCCTCTGCACCGGCGCCAGCGGGTTGCAAACGGGCAATCGGCCGGCGATTTTCGCGGCCGGGCAGTCCAGTTCGGGACGAAAAATACAGGCGAAATCAAGGCGATTAATCAGGGAGCGGCTGTGGCGGGTCATTCGCAGGAAATCATTCGCATTCGGATGGAAGCCTACGATCACTCGGTCCTCGACCAGAGTGCGGCGGAAATCGTCGACACGGCGAAGCGGACCAATAGTGAAGTGCATGGGCCGGTACCCCTCCCGACGCGCATTGAACGTTACACGGTGTTGTCCAGTCCGCACGTCGATAAGAAGGCGCGCCAGCAATTCGAAATCCGCACTCACAAGCGGCTGATTGATATCGTGCAGGCCACCGCCAAGACGATCGAGGCGCTAAACAAATTGAGCCTGCCTGCGGGCGTGGACATCAAGATCAAGGCATCGAGCCGGCATTAAATGGGTCGGCTGGCTGCCGTGTTGCAGTTGGCTTCATCGAGCTCTAGCCGAGGCATTCGGAAGTTCTATGCACTGGAAGCTGAAGGGGTAAGCCGGGCCGGATCGTGCCCGCCGCGTGCGGATGCCGATCGAGGCAAGTTTGTTTGGCCCGTGCTCCCTCCAGGCAATTGACCACAGGAATGACTGCGATGGCAATCGGACTGCTCGGCCGCAAGGTCGGGATGACGCAAATATTTGACGACAGTGGAAACGTGGTGCCGGTCACCGTAATCGAGGCCGGTCCCTGCCACGTGTTGCAATTGCGAACCAAAGAGCGGGACGGTTACGAGGCGGTGCAAGTCGGCTTTCTTGATAAGCCGCGCCGCCTGGCCACTCGATCGCAGCGTGGTCAAGTTGCCAAGCTCGACAGCAAGCGGGCCAAGCGTCGGGCGAAGGCCGGAGTCGAGCCCGCCCCGAAGGCCGATTGCGAGCCGCAGCGATTCGTCCGCGAATTTCGCGTGGCTGTCGAAGGCTACGCCGTCGGCCAGAAGCTCGACGTGAACCTTTTTGCCGAAGTAAAGCGGCTTGACGTAATCGGCACCAGCAAGGGCCGCGGCACCGCCGGCGTGATGGTTCGCCACAACATGGCGGGCCAGCGTGCCTCGCACGGCGTGAAAAAGGTTCATCGACACTGCGGTTCGATTGGCCAGTCGCAGTTTCCCGGCCACGTACCCAAGGGTCGTCGCATGGCCGGCCAGCACGGCAACGCCCGCCGCACCTCGCGTAATTTGCGGCTCGTGCGGATCGACGCCGAGCACAACCTGTTGTTGGTCGACGGGGCAGTCCCCGGTCCGAACGGCGGATACCTGATGATTAGCCAAACGAACAAGGTCTGACATCGCAAAGGCAACGGTCATGGCCAGCTTGAGCATTTATAACCGTGGCGGCGTCGAGGTCGGTAAATACGACATCGAGCCGACCGATTTGGCCCCGCGCGTCAACAAGCAGTTGTTGCATGACGTGGTGGTGATGTATCAGTCGAACCAGCGGCTTGGCACCGCCCGCACCAAAAGCCGCGGCGAGGTTGCCGGCTCGACCAAGAAGATGTATCGCCAGAAGGGGACGGGCAACGCCCGCGCCGGTTCGCGACGCAGCGGCATCCGGCGTGGCGGCGGACACATTTTTGCCAAGCGCCCTCGCGATTGGTCCTATCGTTTGCCGCGCAAGGCGGTGCAGTTGGCCACGCGGATGGCTTTGGCTGCCAAGATTCGCGACAGCGAGGTCACGCTGATCGACGAATTGGCTTTTAACGCTCCCAAGACCAAGGACATGGTCGGCATCCTCAAGGCGCTCAAGCTGCAAGGGACGTTGCTGGTCGCCACGGCCGATCACGACCTGAACGTTTACAAGAGTGCCCGCAATATCGACGGCGTCGAGGTTGCGCCGGTGTCCGGCCTGAACGCGCTGAATCTGCTGCGTCCCCGCCGGGTGCTGATGACCAAGGCGGCGATCGAGGCAGTTCGTGCCGCTGCCAAAAAGCACGGTGAAGGGAAGCAGGGTGAAGGAAAGTCGGCCGGGCCGGCGAAGGCCAAGGCTCCGGCAAAGCCGAAGGCTGCGGCTAAGTCGAAGGCCAAGCCTGTTGAAAAGTAGGCTGGCGGACGAGAGTTCGAGTTGGGTACGCGAAGTTATTCGTGGCGATTGAAAGAGCGAGGGCAATCCGATGGCGACCGCCCCTGAAGCCGAGCACGTGAGTGAGCAGCCGCTGCTAGCGCCGCACCAGATCATTCTGCGGCCGCTGGTTACCGAAAAAGGGATGCACCGCTCGACCCGGCACAACGCATATTCGTTCGAGGTAAATCGCGCGGCGACGAAGGACGACATTCGCCGGGCGATCGAACATTTGTTCAATGTGAAGGTGTTGCGGGTTCACACGCTGACCCGCAAGGGAAAGCCGCGCCGCACCCGGTTCAGCAGCGGATATACGAAGGATTGGAAGAAGGCGATCGTGAAGTTGCATTCCGAGCATCGGATCGACTTTTTCTAAGAGAGTTTTTTCTAAGAGGCAGTTTTTTACGCTCCCAGATCGCGCCGGCGTCGAGCCGGCGGTCAAGGTTCGAGAGGCAGCCAGATGGGTATTCGACGCTACAAGCCGGTGACGCCGGGTCGTCGCGGGGCGACGGTCAGCGATTTCGCCGATCTGACGCGCGGCGCCAAGCCCGAGAAGGGGCTGTTGGTTCCGAAGCGTAAAACCGGCGGCCGCAACAATCAGGGGCGGATCACGGCTCGTCATCGCGGTGGCGGCCACAAGCGGATGTATCGGTTGATCGATTTCCGCCGTAACAAGGACGGCGTGCCGGCCAAGGTTCACTCGATTCAATACGATCCGAATCGCAGTGCCCGCATCGCCCTGTTGCACTATGTCGACGGCGAGAAGCGATACATTCTCTGTCCCACCGGATTGGAAGTCGGGGCCGAGGTGCAAAGCGGTGCCGACGCGCCTCCGAACGTCGGCAACTGTCTGCCGCTCAAGAACATTCCACCCGGAATGGTGATTCACAACATCGAGCTGCAGCCGGGTCGCGGCGGCGTTCTGTGTCGTTCGGCCGGCGTGGCGGCGACGTTGGCCGCTCGCGAGTCGGATTGGGCTCAGATCAATCTGCCCAGCGGCGAAATCCGCCGTATTCCCGCGGCCTGCCGGGCGACGATCGGGACGATCGGCAATTCGGACCACGACGCCATCGTGATCGGCAAGGCCGGTCGCAATCGCTGGAAGGGGATTCGTCCCTACGTCCGCGGTACGGCGATGAATCCGATCGATCATCCGCACGGTGGTGGTGAAGGTCGCACCAAGGGGGGGCGGCACCCGGTCAGTCCGACCGGTAAGTCAGCCAAGGGGGGTGGCACCCGCAAGCGTCGTAAGCCGTCGAACTCGGCGATCATTCGCCGGCGTCGTTCGCGGCGATATGGGCAGTTGAAGATTCGGTAACTCGGCAATCCTTGTTCGTCGGCACGTTAGGACAGGACTGGTATGGGACGTTCACTGAAGAAGGGACCTTTCGTCAACCCAAAGCTGTTCGCCAAGGTCGAACGGCAGACCGCTTCCGGCAGCAAGGAGCCGATCAAGACTTGGGCCCGCGCCTGCACGATCGTGCCGGAGTTCGTGGGTTTCACGTTCATGGTTCACAACGGCAAGGCGCATCTGAAGGTGTTCGTCACCGAAGACATGGTCGGCCACAAGCTGGGTGAGTTTGCTCCCACGCGGACGTTCCGCGGTCACGGCGGCAAGGGGCAGAAGAAGTAGTCGGTTGGCGGATTGCATTCGCGTGCGGTCAGTCGCGTTGGCGGCCGATCGCCACCTGAGGGTGAGTTGCTCAAGGATAAGGACAAGCTGGTCATGGCCTATCAAGCTGTGCATCGTTTCGCCCGCATCAGCGCCCGCAAGGTGCGGCCGTTGGCGGCGCTGATTCGTGGCAAGCATGCCGACGAAGCGCTCGACATTTTGAAGTATCAGCCGCAGCGCGGCGCGCGGTTGTTGGAGAAGGTACTGAAGAGCGCGCTTGGCAACGCCGAGGATCGGCGGGCTCCTTCGATTCAGAGCCTGGTCGTCGTCGACGCCCGGGTCGATGGTGGCCCGATGTTCAAGCGCATTCGTCCCCGGGCGCGCGGCATGGCCTTCATGATCAAGAAACGGATGTCCCACATTCGCGTGACGGTCGACTCGCTCGACGAAGTCGGTGCATAGCGGGCGGTTTGGCGCAGGCGGCGCGGTAAGAACAATCGGATTCGGAAAAAACTCGAAAGCGACAGGTTTCGCATGGGTCAAAAAGTCAATCCCGTCGGTTTCCGCGTCGGCATCATGGAAGGCTGGAAGAGCCGCTGGTATGCCTCGAAGCAGGAATTCAGCAGCCTGTTGGTCGAGGATGCCAAGATCCGCCGCTTCATCAAGCAGAAATACCAGTTCGCGGGCATTCCCAAGGTGGAAATCGAGCGGACCCGCGACGAAGTGAAGGTGGTGCTGTTTACCGCCCGGCCGGGAATCATCATCGGCCGCAAGGGGCAGGAAGTCGAGCGGCTGCAGGGCGAACTGCAAGAGCTGGTCGGCCGCCGGATCAACATCAAGATCGAGGAAATTGCCCGTCCCGAATTGCAGGCCCAGTTGGTCGCGGAAGACATCGCCGATCAATTGGCCAAGCGGGCCAGCTTTCGCCGCTGCATGAAGAAGGCGATGGAAACCAGCATGGAAGCCGGTGCCAAGGGAATCAAGGTTCAGTTGGCCGGCCGATTGGGGGGCGCCGAAATGGCCCGCCGCGAAAAATCGAACACCGGCTCGCTTCCGTTGTCGACCTTGCGAGCCAAGATCGACTACGGATTTACCGAAGCCTCGACGCCGCAGGGGAACATCGGCGTGCAGGTGTGGATCAATCAAGGCATGTACCAAGAGGAGCAGACCGATGGCGCTGATGCCCAAGAGGGTCAAGCACCGAAAAAGCCAAAGAGGACGTATAAGAGGTAACGCCACCCGCGGCAACCGCGTGGTGCATGGCGATTACGCCCTCCAGGCGACGCAAGGTGGTTGGCTCAGTGCGCAATCGATCGAGGCCGGGCGCATCGCCGCCCAGCAGTATCTGCGCACCGAGGGCCGCCTCTACGTTCGCGTGTTCCCGCATAAGTCGATCACTTCGATCCCTTTGGAAACCCGTATGGGTAAGGGAAAGGGCGAGCCGGAATTCTGGGCGGCCGTGATTCGGCCGGGGACGGTGTTGTACGAGATTTCGGGAGTTTCGGAGGAGGCGGCGCGGATGTGTTTCGCCCGCCTGGCGCACAAGATGCCGGTTCGCGTGCGGTTTTTGCGGCGTCGGTCCGGCTGACGGCGTTTGGGCGGGAAGTCGGCGGTTGATCTTTTAGCGTGGAGCGAGAGCGATGACCCAAGCATCCGAATTGCGGGAAATGAGCGACGAGCAACTTCAGTTTGTCCTGAAGGAGTCGGCGGAAAGCTTGTTCCGGCTGCGGATCCAGGCGCAGACCGAGCGGCTCGACGCCCCGAGCGAATTGCGGAAGCAGCGGCGAACCATCGCCCGCGTGAAGACGATTCAAACCGAGCGTGTCCGGCAGGCCGAGGCCAAGCCCGCCAAGGCTTGAGTCAAGCGGCGGCGCGAGCGGCAGTGCAGTGCGAAAGTCAGGAGCGAGGTAAATGCCAAAACGAGTTTCAGTCGGCGTCGTCACCGGTGACAAGGGGGCAAAGACCCGCCGGGTGGAAATTGCCCGACAGGTTCGCCATGCCAAGTACGGCAAGATTCTGCACCGCAAGACGGTCTGCCACGTTCACGACGAGGAAAACGCATCGCATTTGGGAGATACGGTGGAGATCGTCGAGTCGCGTCCGCGCAGCAAAACCAAGCGCTGGGAACTGGTGCGGGTGGTCAGCAAGAGCCGCCTCGTCGACCTCGGCGCCATGCGAGCCGCGGCCCGGCATGCACACGAAGAGAACCTGTTGAGCTGAACCGGCCGCGCGTCCTCGCGACGCCTTGGCGGGCAGTCGATCTTACTTGTTGGTTTGAGTTGCCAGGTAGAACAACATGATTCAGATGCAGACCCGGCTCGATGTGGCCGACAACACCGGAGCCAAAGAGGTGATGTGCATCAAGGTGCTGGGCGGCACCCATCGCAGGACCGCCGGCCTGGGTGACATCGTCGTCTGTAGCGTCAAGAGCGTGATCGCCGGCAGCGAAGTGAAAAAGAAAAGCGTCGTTCGCGGCGTGATCGTTCGCTGTCGCCAGCCGACGCGGCGCAGCGACGGCAGTTACGTCCGGTTCGACCGCAACGCGGTGGTGTTGATCGATAACGACAAGAACCCGCGCGGAACACGCATCTTCGGAGCGGTCGCCCGCGAATTGCGAGACCGCAATTTCATGAAGATCGTCAGTCTTGCCAGCGAGGTGGTGTGATGCACATTCGAGTCGATGACCTGGTCGAGGTGATCACC
>DATJTR010000432.1:0-3278 GCA_035503215.1 Pirellulales bacterium | reverse complement strand
GGCCTGTCCTTGCAGTTGTTTTTGCTGCTTGATCAGCCCGTTCACGCGCTGGATGTAGCGGGCGATGCGTTCCTTTTCGGATTGGAGGCGCTTGGAGCGATCTTCGCTGAGCAGCAGCTCGAGCAGTTTGTTCAGGTCCTGGCCGACGTTGGCCTGGTTCTTGATGGCCGGTTCGAGCCGGTCCTGGCCCAGGAGTTCGACCAACTGGGCGAGCTGCGATTCGATGCCTTGCTGCTGGCTTTGAGCGACGGCCTTGCGGAGCAGGGCGGCGCGATGCGGATCGGTGGCCGCGGTGAGCTCGGCCATCCGCAGCAGTTTTTTCTCCAGATCGCTGAAGCGATCGAGCACCTGGCGCTCGGCGGTGGCCAGGCTAGGGGCCTTTTCGGCCTGGGCCGGGGGCGCGTCGGCCGAGGGGGTCTCGTCGGGCGACTTGTCGCCAGGGGTGGCATCGCCGGGGGCGGTTGCCTCGTCGGCCCAGAGCAGCGGGGCCAAACGGCCGGCCTGCGGCAAAAGTGCCCAAATGGCCAGGGCCAAGAACGCCACGACCCACGGGCGCGTAGCGCCCCGTCGCAACCCATCCGCCTTGGTGCGTCCGTTGGCCATGAATCTCCTTTCCTCCGCGGCGATATCTCTACTTTACAGCATCATTACCGCGGCGTTAGGGCGTGCTGCCCTCGTCGTCGTCGAGCAAACGCTTGACTTTGTCCTTTTTCTTTTGCTTGGTTTCGCGGCTGATCTGCTCCTGCGAGTCGATGATTCCCCGCAACAGGTCGAGCACTTCGTTGAACGTCTCCAGTTCCAACATTTTATCCAAGATCTGGCGCATTTGGACCAGAATTGCGTCGGCTTGCTCGCGGGCGGCGTCTCGGGCGGCGGTAGCGGCGGTAGGATCGGCAAGTTGGGCCTGGAACGTTTGCAAACGGCGTTCCAACTCCGGAAACTGGTCGCTGCAAATCCCGCGCAGGGGGTCGGCAATGCCCTCTTTCAGGCGGAGTTTCAATTCTTCGGTGTCGACCCGATTGTTGATCAATTCCTCGCGGATGCTGTCAAAAGCGGCAGCCAGGCCCAGCGTTTCGTCGGCGCTGCGTTGGCAGTTTTGCAAAGCCCGCTCGGCTTGCACGCGCCGCAAAGTCGACAGCCGCTCGGCCGCCGACGGAGCGTTGGGATCGACGGCGGGCGATTTTTCGGCCGCCGGCTGGGCCGCGTCCTGCGCTTCCTTCTCTTTGGGCTTTTCTCCTTCTTTCGGCTTGTCCACCTCTTTCGTCGCGGGGGGCGCGAGGTCGATTCGCGCCAGCGCGTCGCGCGATTCGGTCAATTCCTGCACGATGGTTTCAAAACGCCGGCGGAGCAAAAGCTCGCGGGCTTCGAGCATCGAACGCAACTGTTCGGGCGTGACGACGTCGAGCACCCAGCGTTGACTGATGCCGGTCTTCGGGCCGTCGGCCAGGCCGCAGGTGTCGCTGGCCAACGCGGCCAGATGGAATTTGTGCTTGGGCTGGAGCGAGAACCGCTCGACCTCGATCGCCTCGTCGACCGGCAGGCGGTCTTGCCCGGCGATCTTGGCCGACAGCGGCTGATCGACCGGCGCGTCTTCGTCGCTATGGCATTCGAACCAGGCCCGCGCGACGCCGTAGTCGTCGGAAATCTCGCCTGCGATCGGCAGCCGGGCCTTGGAAGTGATGGCCGTGCCGATGCCGGCCAGTTGCACGCGGACTTGCGGCGCTTCGTCGTCAACCGCGGCCAGCGACAACCGCACCGGGTCGCGGCTGCGAATGCCGTCGACGTCGAGCAGCGTGAAACGGAGCGTGGTGTCGCGATCGAGCGTGGGAATGACGTATTCGAACTGCCGGCTGCCGGTCGCGCTGCCGGCGGCCAAATCGACCGTATTGGCGACGGGCGTTTGCTCCTCGCTCAGATCGTCAACCCGGAGCTGCACGATATCCTTGTTGGTTTCGGCGTGCACGGTGACGCGGGTGCCACGGGGAATCGACATCGCCCCGGCCACGCGCACATCGCGCGGCTCGCGGTGCATGTACTCGGGATATTCGCAGTGCAGCATCATCTGGCCGACCGTGGGGCTGTCGACCACGTCGATATAGAGCGGGCCGAGACGGTCGTCGCCGCCGCGAATGTAGAACTTGAGCGGCGTGAGGACCGCCTTGAAGGCGTGGACGTAATTCTGCAAGGCCCCCGGCTCGATGGCCGCGTTGCCGGAGCGGCCCATCGTTTCGCGGCCCCGCGAGCTGCCTTGCTCGTAGCGAATTTCCACGGTCTCGGGCGCTTCGCGGCCGGGAGCGGCTTCGGCCTGGACGACCAAATCGAGATCGGCGCCACGGGCGATCTTGGTGTGCCCCTGGGGATCGAAGCCGACGGCCACCAGGTGCGTCTTGCGGGGCCACATTTCATCGGAGAGAAGCAAGCTGCGGCGAGCCCAAATCGCCAGCGCCTCGCGCTGCGTCACGCCGAAGCCGACCACGGCCCCCAGCAAAACGATCGCCAACAGCGTGCGGCGGGCGAGCAGCTTGAGGTCGAACACGCGCGCCAGCGGCAAGGCCGTGGCACCGGCCAGCGCCTGCCGCTGCGTCTCGTCGAACATCGCCGGATCAAACTCGGCCTTTTCGGCCGGCGCTTGCGAAAGCTCGACGGCGGTGACCAGGCTGTCGCGAAACTGCCCGAACCGCCGCTCCAGCACCAAGGCCAGGCTGCGGTCAGCAAGATGCACGAAGATGCGCCGCAGAATGAACCAGTAGGCGACCCAAACCAGCGCGACCGCCACGACCGCCAACAGTCCGATCCGCAGCGGGGCAGGGGGCTCGAACAACCAATCGAGCGCCAGACTGAGCCAGAAACTACCGGCCAGCACGGCCACGACCAGCGCGATTCCCTCGGTCCAGGCGTAGGCACGAATCGCGCGGCGCAAGCGGGCCAACAGCTCGACGAGCTGCGGCGCCAGGCGAACGACGGAGCGTTTTTCGGGTGCTTCGATCATGCCAGTTTCATCAGGCGAGCTTCATCAGCCGGCGCAGCGTCCACTCCAAAAACAGCGCGCCGGCGATCACCGCCAGCAGGGTCCACATCCACTCGGTCTCGAAATCGAGATCTTTCACGCCGGAAAGATACGTGGTCTCGGTGCGGTCGGGCAACTGAGCGGCGAGCTCCGGCATGCCCGTGCCCCCCAGCACCGACGCGGCGCCGACGTAATACTGTCCGCCGGTCGAGCGGGCCAGATCGCTCAGCAAGGCGTCGTTGCGCTCGGGATGTTCGCGCTCCAGTTCGGG
>DATJTR010000431.1:0-6579 GCA_035503215.1 Pirellulales bacterium | reverse complement strand
GGCATCGGCTCGGAGACGCAGCGCTGGTATCAATTGTTTACCGACCTGGGAGTCGAGAACCTGCGGATTCGGGGCGTCGAGGCAGGGGACGAAATCGGCATCGAGGACCGCGGCAAACCCGAGGCACCGTCCTACAAGGTCACCGGGCGGATCACCGCCAACAACACGCTGATGTTGCCCGGGGGCAAATTCTCGGCCCGCGATTCGGTGCGGCTGAAACAGTGGCTGAAGACTCTCTCCGAGCAAGGCATCGATGGCGTGACCGGCAAGCCGGCGCTGTTCGGCTTGACCGAAACCCAGTATCACGAGGTCGAAGAAGACTTGAAGCGGCCGGTCGATTTCTCGACCAAGGATCTGCCGAACGGCGAAGCGGTTGAAAGAATCGGCGCCGGGCTGCGGCATTCGATTGAGATCGCACCCGACGCCCGCGCGGCGTTGGCCAAGCGGACGGTCGCGGAAGACCTGGCGGGATTCTCGGCCGGGACGGCGCTGGCACTCGTGTTGCGGCCGGCCGGATTGGTATTTGCCCCGGTGCGGACGCACGGGACGACGATCGCGTATCGTGTCGCGCCGCCGGCCAGCGGGCACGACGCCTGGCCGGTGGGCTGGACGAGCGAGAAGCCCGATCGCGACTTGCTGCCCGACTTGTTCAAGTTCACCTACGTCGAGATCGACGAGACGCCGGTGAGCGAAGCGGCCGAAGCGATCCAGCAACGGCTCAAGGTCCCCTTTCTCTGGGACCATTTTGCGCTCGACGGGCAAGGCATCGATCCGGCGAAAACGACCGTCAAGCTGCCGACCAAGAAGCTGCACTACGGCCTGATCCTGTCGAAGGTGCTGTCGCAGGCCAAGCTGCAAAAAGAGCTGCGCGTCGACGAGGCGGGCAAGCCGTTTTTGTGGATCACGCCTCAGTCGGGCGCAAAGTCGGCTGGCGTCGCGGCGGGAAATTGAGCCGAACGGCAATTCCCTCGCGCCGCAACGAACTGGCGCGACCATCGGGCTGGGAAGCGGGCCGAGCCGGGCAGCTTACAGCCGGAAATTGAAGGTCCGCGACAAATAGCGGCCGGCCTGGCTGCCGAGCGTCTGCCAGCGGGTGGAGATTTTGGCCCGCCCTTTCAGCCCCGACACCAAGACGTCGTGCTCGGTATCGATCGGGGCCAGTGCCCGATACGACGTGTTGAAGGGTTTTTCCTTGCCCGATTCGTCGGTCTTGGTCGAGGCTTCGCCGCCGGCCTTGTGGGAGAGCACCTCGGGCATGAACATCATGTTCACTTTTTCGATCTCGGCGATCTTGCTGTAGAACGTGCGATGCGGGAGCACGTCGAGCTTGATGGCGACCGACTGCTCTTCGCGCACGTACTCGACGTCGTCCTGCTCGACGACGAGATCGGCTTCCATGCGACGCGGGTCGCCGATCTCGCAGAGCAGCGTGCTCTCGGACAGCGTGGCTCCCACGTTGCGATTGGAGAAGGGAGAGCCAGTCCAGCTCTTCAACTCATCCGGGCTGGCGTTGCGCGGAGCCTCGTTGTCGGGAGGCGGCAACACCGTCCCATCGATCGGAGCGGTGATTTCCAGGCGGGCCAAGTCAGCCCTGCGTTCGGTCAGTTGATCTTCGATGCTCTTAAGCATCTCGCGCACGGCGGGAATTTGTGCCGCCGACTCTTCGTCGCCGGTGCGGGCGTGGCTGAGAGCGTTGAGCCGGGTTTGATACTGCGCCCGCTGGCCTTCCAGATCGGCGACGTTCAATTCCAGGTCGAGATTGGTCAAGCGGGCCAGCACTTGCCCCTTGCGGACGACCTGGCCGGGCTTGACGAGCACTTCTTGCAGTACGCCCGCGACTTCGACGTAGACGGGTTGGGCGTCACGGGGCTTGAGTTCCAGCGCGCAAAAGACGCGATGCGGCAAAGGCAGGCCGAAGACGAGCAGGGCCACGCCCGCCAGAATGCCCAAGGTGATTTGCAAGTTCTTGCGTTTCACTTGTTCCAGCCTTCCCGGGACATAGAAGAATTTCCCGACTTTCCACAGCGGCTGCACGATCAAACTCACGATCGAGGCGGTGGCAACCATCTGGCTGATGACCTTCAGCCCGTAGGGAGCGAGCACTTCGTACAGAAACCAGAAGATCGAGAACGTCACCACCCAGCGGTAGACGGCCGCGGCCACCGAATACGCGGCAAAAGCAACCTGATGATGTTGGGGCAGGAACGGGTCGGGAGGCTCTTCCAAACCCAAGCACCACCACGACAGCTTGCGCTGCAGAATCTGCGTCGCCTTTTGACGCAGGTTGGGAATCTCCAAAAAGTCGGAGAGGATGTAATAGCCGTCGTAGCGCAACAGCGGGTTGGCGTTGAAGACGAGCGTGCTCACCGAGCAGACGAACATCGTGCTCAGGGCCAACTGATTGATCAGTCCCGGCTCGCTGAACCACCAGACGTAGGTGGCGATCGACGCCATCACCAGCTCGATGTACATGCCGCCGACGCCGATGTAAATGCGGTGCCATTTGTTCGGCAGAAGCCAACTGTCGGAAACGTTGCAATACAGGCAGGGGGTCAAGACGAGCAGCATCACCCCCATTTCGTGGCATTCGCCGCCAAACCGTTTGCAGGTCAACCCGTGGCCGAACTCGTGAATGACTTTGGTCACCCCCAGCACGATGCCCAGATAGATCCAATTGCTGGCAACAAAGAACTGATGGAACGTCGGCAAGCGCGACTGGAAGACGTCGAACTGCACGGCCACCAGCAGCACGGCCGACAGGGCCAGGCACATGCAGCAGAAGACCGCGGTCGGCGAGTACATCCAACGGATCAGCGGGTAGAGCCAGGCGAGCAGGCGGTCGGGATCGATTCCCTTGAACCGCACGGCCAGGATATTGGCCAGCGTCGACCACATTTCCTGCCGCTTCCGCTTGTCGCGGCGTTCTTTGAGCTGCACCCCCTGCCCCGGCGTGTCGCTGACCACCAGGCCGCTGCCGTGCAGCATGCCGATGAAGTTGGCCAACTCCTCGACGGTGATTTTCTGTGGCGGGAACTCGGCTTCGAACCGCTCCTGCATGTCGTCCAGGCTGACCTGGCCGGTGAGCATTTTCAGGATCGCGAACTCTTCTTCCTGAAAGCGGAAGTAGTGCAAGCCGACCGGGTCCTTCACGACCCAATAGACCCGGCCGTGATAGCGCTGCATGCTGGTGACCAGGTCGGGCCGCATGCGCATGGGCACCCAACGTGCCGCGCTGGAAACCAGGCTGTCTTGCAGGGTGGGCATCGCGGAGTCTTCGCGACCGGGCGCCGTTTTGGGCCGGCCTACTTCATGTGAATGACCATCGTGGCCGACAAGCCCGGGCTGAGCACCCACAACCCGTTCTCCTGGCGATTGTTCACCTCGGCAAACACGACGTGTTCACCCGCCAGGCTGACTTCGGGGCTGACGAAGACGATCTTGCCGGGGAATTTTTCCCTGCGGCCGTGGGCCAGTTCGGTCTCGATCGTCACGGGGCGGCCTTCGATTTCATGCGGGTCAAATTCGGCCGCGCTGAGCGAGGCCTCGATCCGCAGTGGGTTTACCTGAATGACCTTGAACACCGGATCGCCGGGGGCGACCCATTCGCCGGGATGGCGATAGACGTTGGTCACGATGCCGTCGAAGGGAGCGCGGAGCTGCCGCCGGTCGATGCTGATGTCGGCGGCCTGTACCTCGGCCTCCTTGGTGTCGGCTTCGAAGACGGCCTGTTGCTGGTCGATTTTGGCCTTCTCCCAGGCGGCCTTGGCCTTGGCTTCGGCCAGACGGAGTTTCGCCAGGTCGATTTGGGTCACCGCCTTGGCATTCAAGCGGATGGCCTTCTGATTCTGCTCGACCTCGAACTTAGCCTCTTGCCAGGCATCGTGGGCATAGACGACTTCGGTATCGCTGTCGGCCTTCGCCTTGGCCGCATCGTGTTTGAGCTTACTGATCGTCCGCTGCATTTTGGGTTCGCGATCGTCGATGTGGCCCAGGTTCCTACTTTGCGTCACGTCCATGCCCTCCTTGGCTTCCAGGACCATGAGCATGCCCGATTCGAGGCCAGGCACGTCGACCCCCTGGATCAATTCGACGCGGCAATTCTGCAGCACCGGGTCACGGCCCGACTTGGCAAGGGCCGTGTTATTTCCGTCTGCCGCACGCGCCTGGCCCGATTTGACTTCGCTCGGACCGACCGCGGGCGCCGTGCCCTTCGGCCCAGCCTCCGCTTGTGGCGCCGGCTTGTCGGACGATTCACGCGGCGAGGGCAACGCCGCCGCGCGGGCAGGCTCGACGGCCGGTACTCCCCGCAAGGCGAAGGCCACGATCGCCAGCACAAGACACGGCAAGAGAATCCCTAGCGAGCGCATGGATTTGTGATTCCTTGAGGTTTGTCTGGCCTTCGGGTTTGTCTGGCCTTGAGAAATGACGCTCGGACGAATTCTTCGCAGATCACCCGGAAGGGACAGCCGGTGGTGGGCCGCTAAAGCTTGAACAGGATCTTGGTTTGGATGAAGGCGATGACTTCGTGGAAGTATTTGTAACCGATCGGCACGCGTCCACAATTGATCTTGGCCGTGACCGTGGCTCCCGGACGTAAATAGACCGGATTGATTTGCGACTTGTCGAACGCCACCCGCACCAGCACTGTGTTGCCTTCCTCGGGGCGGAGCTCGGCGTGGGCGTGAACTTCCTTGACCGTCCCTTCGTGCTCGTTGCCCCCCTCGGGCTGCAAGATGAAGCGCACCGCCAGGTCGGGGCGCATTTCCAACCGAGCCATGGCGACGTGGCCGATGCGCTCCTCGGGCATGTGCACTTCCACTTCCCAATCGCCATTCGGATCGGCGACGGTCATCATCACCTGTCCCTGCTTCACGGGGCGCTTGGGAGCCAACACCTCGCGCAAATGCCAGGTGATGATCTGGCCGTCGATCGGACTTCTGACGATGAGCTCCTCTTTCTTGCGGTCGAGCACTTTGAGCTGCTCGCGATAGCTGCTTTCGAGCTTCATCAGTTCGGCGATTTGTGCATCGACCTGACCTTTGTCTTCGCCATGCTTCGGCTTGTTTTGCATGGAATGGGCGGCGCGGATCTTTTCCTGCGTCGCCGAGAGTTGGCCGCGCTTTTCGATGATCTGGTTTTGCAGCTCGTCGCTGCGCAGCCGCATCAGTTCGTCTCCCTTCTTGACGAACTGACCGTGATCGACGTACACCTCGTCGACCGCGCCGTCGAGCAGCGCGAACACGTTCCGCTTGGCGGCCGGCTCCAGGGTTCCCTTGCCTTCGAGATTGAAGGTTGCGGGCCAGATCAACAGCCACAGGAAAAAGACCGCCACGGCCGTCACCACGGCCATGGTTTTGGGCAAGGTGCGGGCTTTGACGACCCAACTCGCCCGGCCCAGCGCTAGCCACAAGGGCAGCAAGAAAATGCGGTGGTATTCCAGAGCGTTTGCCAAGGCGGTCGAAGCATGGAGGCTGATGACTTCGACCCGAGGCATGAGCCCCTCGTGGGGCTGGCTGTCTTCGATTTGCTCGACGACCAAGGCGCCGATGACTTCGCCCGGTTCATCCTCGGTTTGATCGACGCTGGTCTTCTCCTCGACCGGCTCGCGGAGCGGAATCACGCCGACGACCTTGGAGTGGGCTTCGTCGACGTAAGCTTGCACGGCCTCCTCAACCTGCGGCGCCATGCGGCTGGTGTCTCCGGTGTACCAGATGGCTTCGCCGGTGGCGGTGACGGCCGTAGCCAGCTTGCCCAGCAAGGTGACCACGTTCGAGCGTTTGTCGAGCATGTCCTGGCCGCTGACCGCTTCGATTTTGCACTTGCCGTTCGGGCGCACGATGCCGACGCTCACTCGGTCGCATTCCAACAGACGGCGGCCTTCGTTGGCGATGACAAACGAGGTTTTGTTGGGATCGAGGCTGGCATGGACGAAACGAGTGAACTGTTCGAGTTGCGCCCACAGCGTTTGCCGGTCGGTAAAGTGGCGGAGCCGGCGAGTCTTGAGGTAGTCGCCCGCCAGGTCGCACATCTGCATCAAAAACCGCAGATAGCCCTGCTGCACCGACAGGCCGGTGTCGGGACGCTGGAAAACCTCGATCACCCCCTGCACTTCCTGGTCGCTTTTCAGCGGCCCGAGCAGCAGCAGGAAGGGAGTCGTATTGGCCCCTTCTTCGTCGTCGCCGGTGCCGGAGTGGGGGGCGACCAGCATTCCTTCGCCGGTGGTCAGCACTTGCTGCAATAGCCGGGCGTGCCGCTGTTGATCTTGGGCGCTCTCGGCCAGGCCGGTTTGCCGCAGATTGATCTGGTATTGCAGGTCCAGCCGGCCCTGCTCCATGGTCCAAACCGCCCCGCCGATGGCGGCCAAGGCCGAAACGACTCGATTCAGCAAAGCGTCGTAAAACTGGGTCGGAGACAGGTCCGACTTGGAGATTTGCGCGATCTCGCGCACCAAATGCCGGATCTGCTGCTTCGTCTGTTCGACGAGATCGGGATCGACTGTCTGTTCCGTGCTCATGCGTCCATCACTTGGCGAGATGACTGCCGCGAGCCGGCCTTGCGGGAATCCACAAAGCACGGACT
>DATJTR010000430.1:0-3610 GCA_035503215.1 Pirellulales bacterium | reverse complement strand
GAGATCAAACGGAAATCAACCCGTGACCAGCCACTGCGGCCGCGCGAGACCCTTGGAATGGGTCTTCGCGGGCCGCCAGGCCCAGTGACGCTACACCTTATCCAAGCCCCAAAACTGTCCAACAGTTGGGGTCCACCTCAGATGCCGGGGCGCTCGAGCGCGCGTTAGAATTGTTCCACAGGACCCCTGGGCTCACGCCCCCGAAATCGCTGACCGTTCGTGGCGAAGGGTCGATGGCCTACGTCGTCGCGCGGCATCGGCTTGGATTGCAATATAGCCACGAGGAATTCGGAACAATCGCGACTCGATTTCTGAAGGCCAATGTCGATCGTTGGCTGTCAGATGGTCACGTGCGCACCGCCGCCGAATGGATGAAGATCATTCATTGGAACAACTCTCATCCGCCGATCACGGCCAAGCAGGCACTGCTGAAATGCTACGATTACCTGCCGGGCCGGCAGCCGCCGAGTTGACCAAGTGATTCTACGGCGCTGCAGCCTCCCGCATGTGTCCCATGCGGCACATCTTGTGGAGTTTGACACAGGCGATGCGCGATTTGTTCCTCTCCGAGATGCGATACATTCGCAATCTCGTTTTGCGGCAGGGGGAAGTCGAGCTTCGGATTTTGATTCCGTAGAGGATGCGTACTATGCGCCTCCGCGGTTTGAGCACCCTACCCCATTCAACAACGACTTCTTGCTCAAGTTTACGGACGACCCGCCAACGTGCGCGTCGTGCTGGACGACTGCCGGGGCCGGCAATCTGCCTTTCATTCAGCGCCTGCGGCGCGTAGCGTGACGCGGCGCAGGTCCATCACCGCAGCAGCGGGCTTTGCGCGGGCTCGGACCCGGAGCGTGTGCCGGCCGGCGCTCACCTTTCGCACCGTGCCGACGTGCTGGGGCACGAAGCGTTGAAAATGGCCCGTCTCGGCAACCTTCATCGTCAGCACGGCGTCGTCGAGCGCGAACTCGACTTCGGCGCCGCCGCTCCCCGTGCCGCAACCATACAGGGCTTCGACGTCAAAATCGCCCGCCTTGGGCAGCTCGAAATCCCACTCGACGAAATCGGCCGCCACGGTCCAAAAGCCGAGCGTGTCTTTGGCCGGGGCCGATTCGTAGCGGAGCGTCTTTCCGTGGACGATCGCCGTGTCGGCGGGCAAGACGAGCGCACCAGGGCCGGCGGGCAGCGGGGCCGCGGAGGGGCGGAACGAACTGGCGATCGCTTCATCCATCGCCTTGCGCCAGGCGGCGAACTGGGGGGCCGTGGCCGCGGCGGTCGCCAAGGGGCGCACGGCCGAAGGATCGAAGTCGCGATAGATCCGCCGCCAGGCAACCGAATTGAAATCGGCGTTGGCCGGGGCGGTTTGAGCGTGCGTCTCGCGGCGCCAAGCTTCGAGCAAGCCGCGCAACTCGGCCACGCGGGCCGGAAATTCGGCCGAGACGTCGCTCGATTCGCCGACGTCGCGGGCCAGGTTGAAGAGCTCGCAGCCTCCATCCTCATAACGCTCGATCAGCTTCCAATCGCCTTCCCGGATGGCGCCGCAGGGCCGGCTGCCTTGATTCATGTAGTGGGGCTGGTGCCAATACAGCCGCCGCGGCGCAAGCGGTTGCCCGGCAGCGAGCAGCGCGTGCAGGCTGGCTCCGTCGCACGGCTCGGGCGTCGCCAGGCCGGCGATCGCCAGCAGCGTGGGAAACCAGTCGGTGCTGATGACAGGCGATTCGGCGAGCGAGGCGGGCGCGACGACGCCGGGCCAGCGCACGATGAGCGGCACACGCAAGCCCCCCTCGTAGAGAAATCCCTTTCCGGCGCGGTAGGGAGCATTGTGCGTGGGCGGGGCCGCGGCCCCTTCGAGCACGTGTACGCCCCCATTGTCGGAAGTGAAAACGACGCAGGTCCGCTCGGCCAGCCCCAGCCCGTCGATCTTCTGGATGAGCCGGCCGACGCTATCGTCAAGCGTTTCGATCATCGCCGCGTAGAGCGGGTGAAAGGCGTCGCGATGGCGGGCGATCGCCTCGGGCCGGGCCGCCAGCGGAATGTGCGGACTGTTGTGGCCGAGATAAAGGAAGAAGGGGCGGTCGCGATTCGCCTCGATGAAGGCCTCGGCCTTCGCGGTCAGATCGTATTCGCCTTTGCCCCCTTCGGTTGCCGAGGGCTGAGTGTTGGCGGTGCCGGGCTGATAGAGATCGAAGCCTTGATCGACGGGCGAAAGGCCTTGTTCACCCAAGTGCCATTTGCCGATGCAGGCCGAGACGTAGCCCGCCTCGCGAAGATATTCAGCGATGGTCTTTTCGGCCAGCGGCAATTGACGCTCGAAGGCGGGTGCCTGCAGCAGTTGGCTGGGAGCGTCGGGGCGGCCCAGCAGAAACGTGGTCAGGTGCAAACGGGCCGGCGTCTTCCCGGTCATGATGGCCGCCCGCGTGGGCGAGCAGACCGATTGTGCGGCATAGGCTGTGGTGAATCGCATCCCCTCGGCGGCCAGGCGGTCGAGATTCACGGTCGGCTGATCGCGGCGACCGTAGCAGGAGAGATCGGCAATGCCGAGATCGTCGGCGATGACGAAGACGATGTTCGGTCGTGTTGGCTCGGCCACGGCCAATGCCGGCAGCAAAAACGGCAGCCCGGCGGCGAAGATCGCCCGCCAAATCGTCGCGGCAGAGCTTCTCGCGGGTCGAAACATTGGCGATCGTCCGTTTCGAGTTCGTGCCGCGGCTGGCGGCCAATGCGAGTAAACACAACGATTACGCGCCGCCTGGCGGGAACAAGATGGCAGTCTAATTCAAACGTCGTGCGTCGCAAACGCCCTCGATGCGCGGCGAGCGGGGGCCAGAATGGTTCGCTACAATTGACGCGCTGCCCGCCGCTGCCGATCGAGCTTGGCGATGGCGACGGTTGGTTTGGCCGTGGAGAAAAGCGATGCGCGGTGATACGGCGGTACTCCGGTGGGCGTTGTGCGCGGTGCGGCGCGTGGCACGCCCAGGATGGGCGTGGCAACCTAGCACACGGAAACTGGGCAGGTTGTTGTGCGCGGTGCTGGTGCTCGGGGGAACTTTTGCCAGCGGGCAGGACCGCGGCGGTGTTGCAGCCCCGGCCGCCGCGCCGGTGGCTGCCGAAGCAATCACGCCGGGGCGCTCGACCCTGAAGATTCAGGTGGGAGGCTGGGAACGAACGGCGCTGGTTCACGTGCCCAGCGGCTATCAGGCCAGCCAAAAGCCCCCCTTGGTGCTGGCTCTGCACGGCGCCGGCGGCAGCGCGGCCGGCATGCTGGACAACGACGGCTGGGCCGCCAAGGCCGATGCCGAGGGGTTCGTGGTCGTCGCTCCCGAGGGTTTGCCGGCCAAGCCGCGCGACCCGGCCAATTTCTTCACCAATCCGCAAGTCTGGAACGCGGGACAATTGCGGGCCGGCTCGCCGCGATCGGCAATCGACGACGTGGCGTTCATCCGCCAACTGCTCGACGTGCTACGCTCCCGCACGCCACACGACGAACGCCGCGTGTTCTGCACGGGACACAGCAATGGCGGCGGCATGACGTTCCGCCTGGCGAACGAACTGTCGGACCGCATCGCGGCCATCGGCACCGTGGCCGGATTGATGGCAGTGGAAAATCCGC
>DATJTR010000429.1:0-6979 GCA_035503215.1 Pirellulales bacterium | reverse complement strand
GCGGGAAAAACGGGAACCGGAGAACCCAGCCCTTGCACTGTAGCGCCCGGCGCCAGCCCCGCGGTGCCCGCATGTGGCGTCACGATCTGCGCGTGTGGTGCCATCCCGTGCACAAACGGTGCCGTGACGTTCACGGGTGGTCCGATAGGCACCGGTCCGTAAGCCCACGCTGCGGCCGGCAGCAATCCCGCGACAAACGCCAGAGCGGCCCAATTCAGGATTGTTTTCATGATCGTTACTCCATTCGTGCGTGGTGAGTGTTTTGCGACCAGTCCTTGCGATCCGCGCGCTTGATCCACCATTTGCATTTCACGTGCCGCGGCCGCTGCAATCAGCTGCAGGTTGTCCGCCTCAACCCTTGAAGATGAAGAACGTTTCGAGAATTGAAAAGGAAGTTTAGCGCACCCGCCCGAATGCTACCAGGATCGAAAAGCCGCCGCTCTGGTCGCGGGCATGAATCTCCTCGGCTTCGGGTAGGTTGCCAGCTCGTGGGACATCATACGTTGCTGCCTGGCAAATGGGCTGTTGCTGGCGGGCGGATTCCCAAGCGGCGATCTTGTGCACGCCGGCTGGACAACTTACTCGCGCTCGACGGGAGAAACCTACGACGGCAAGGATGCACTTGCTCCCAATCAAGATCAAGATCGTCGTCGTTAATGACCCTTTGTATAGCACGTTCCACGGCCGTCCTTTGGTGTTGCGGAAAAGAATTCCCTTCGGACGTGCCTTCAGCAGCCTCCGCACGATCTCCTCCGCTCGTTTCGTCATGTAGATCAAGCGAACGCGCGTCTTGCCCTTGGCCTCACTGGCCGGGAAGACGACACGGTGTTTTGCGAGCTGCACATGGCGTTCTTCGATGGTTTTCACTTCCTGGGGCCGGCAGCCGGTTTCCCACGAGAACTCCAAGAGGTCGCGGAACGGATTGCCCATCGGTAGTGGTCGCGGATCGCCTGCCATTCTTCGGGGGTGACGATCTGCTCACGGCGGGTCGCCCGCGGCTTCTCGATATAAGGAATCGGCGAAGCGGTGATGAAGCCCAGTTTGACCGCCCAGTTCATGGGCCGTTGGATCGCCACGATGGCACCACGGCGATAATTGGCTCCCCACGAGCTGTGGCGGTCGGCCCATTGGACGACGTGGTACGGCTTCAGGTCGGCAATCGGCATCTCTGCCGGCTTGGTCAGGAAGTCGGTGAACGACTGGATGTGGTCCAAATACCAGTCGTAGGTCCGCGGAGCGCGGTGCTTCTGCACCCAATCGAGATAGCGGTCAAAGATATCGGCGACCGTCAGGCCGGTGGGCGCGGTGGTTTGGGGAGCGCGCGCTTCTGGGGGGAGAGACAGAAGACGGTGGTATTCCCGATCAGCCGCATCTTCGTCCGGGCCGAGATTGTACCTCGTGCCCTCGATCGTGACGAACCAAGCCTGCCGATCCTCGCGCCACCACGGTTTCTGGGTGCGAGCCATGAATCAACCCTCCAGCAAAGAGCCATGTGGATTCCCACGGCGTGCCTTCGGGTATGCTGGCCCCCTACCCGGTTGCAGCCGGGAAGGGGGCTTCGATTCATTCTGTACCGGTGCCTTTTCGGGCAAGGGCCGAAGCCCAAAAACCTTGAATACGCCCAGCAGGAATCGAACCTGCAACCTGCGGATTAGAAGTCCGCTGCTCTATCCAATTGAGCTATGGGCGCAAAACGACCCTGCGCAGTATGACCGGATAGGCCGGTTTTTTGAAGCGAATTTGAATCTGCCCTGGTAAGGACGCCGCAAGTGGTTCGAGGGGCGAAACCGGGCAAGAGTGCACGGGCGCGGCGGCAGATCGGCCGACGGCAGAAGCGCCGCCCGGGAAGAACTCGGCTCGTGTTGCCGAACATCCGTATCTATGATGACTTGGACGCGAAAGGCACGCTGGCGGCCGGCCATACACAAGGCGATTTTGCGCCGCCGAAACGAAAAAACCTACAGTCATCACCCTCCAGATTCTTGCTCCGCAGATTGTCGAGCCCGTGCCTTCCGATCCCGATTCCCTGCCTCTCAGCGGCGGCGGCCGCTGGCCGACCGAGACCGTGCTGTTGTGCGTGTTGTTCGGCGCACTCTATTTTACGCAGGGAGTGAGCGAGCCGACCGAGGGATTGGTCGTGCAGCCGACCCGCTGGCTGCTCAAGTCGTGGGGCGAAACGAACGAGCAGATCACCAGCTTTGCCGCTTGGATCACGCTGCCGTGGCTCTTGAAGCCGCTGTATGGCCTGGTGGCCGACTTTTTGCCGCTGGGGCGGAACCGGCGGAAGAACTATTTGATTCTGACCACGGCGGTCGCGGCCTTCGGTTTTTTGGCCCTCTATTTCTTTCCGCCCGGTGCGCATGCCGAGCGCTGGCTGTTTTGGGCGCTTTTCGTGCCGACCGTGGCCGTGGCCTTTACCGACGTGGTGGTCGACGCCTTGATGATCGGCGTGGGCCAGCCGCGTGGCATCACCGGCCATTTGCAATCGGTGCAATGGACCGCGATTTGGGCCGCCACGATCCTCAACGGCGAACTGGGGGGCATCTTTTCCGACGGGCTGGCGGTACGCGGAGCGTTTTTGTTGTGCAGCCTCGCGGCAGCCATGGCCTGGATGATCGCCTGCTCGCTACGTGACGATCCACCCCCGCCCGACGAAGCCCCCAGCCACGGCGTCACCTGGCGGGAAACGCGCGACGAGATGCTCGATGCCGTGCGGCATCCGGTGTTGTGGCTGCTGATCGCGTTTCTCGTGCTGTGGAATTTCACGCCGCTGTCGATGACGGTCGTCTATCTGCACTGGACCCGCGTGTTGGGTTTCGACGAAGTGTTTTACGGACACACGGTCGTCTGGCTGGCGGCGGGGGCCATGGCGGCCAGCCTGGCCTACGGGCTGTATTGCCGGCGGGTGACGCGGGCCTTTTTGATGCACCTGTCGATCGTGCTGGGGATCGCCGCTACCTGGGCCTACTGGATGGTGTGGGAACCGAAGACGGCAGGAATCGTGTCGGCACTGGTCGGTTTCACGCACATGACCGCCACCCTCATTCTGCTCGACCTCGCCGCTCAGATTTGTCCGGTGCGGAGTGCCGGCACGGTGTTCGGCGTGCTGATGGCCGTGCAAAACGGCAGCGTGATGGCGGCCACGTGGTGGGGGGGCGAGCTGTACGACGCCTGGCTTGCCCGCTGGGGTGCGAAGCCCGCGTTTCAATTGCTGGTCGGGATTAGCGCCCTGCCGATCGCGGCCTGCTGGCTGCTGGTGCCGCGGCTGAAAGTCGCACTCTCGCACACTGCGGGTGCCGTCGCGGCCACCGTGCGGAGAATCGAGGAATCGAGCGAATAGGGAAAAGGGGGGAAAGGCTTTCTCACGGGCAAGCAATCGACGCAGGCGCACGGTTTGCAGCTCTGCGTGCGGCTGTCGATCGTCTTGCCACCCTGAGCGAAAGGAGGAGCCGACCATGACCCAACTCAACGACGTCCGAGTCGCGATTCTGGCGACCGATGGATTCGAGGAAACGGAACTGACCGAGCCGAAAAAAGCTCTCGAACAAGCCGGAGCCCACGTGACCGTCTTGTCGCTCAAAAGCGGCCAAATCCAGGGGATGCGGCACGACAAAGAGCCGGGAGCGACCGTCCCGGTCGATGGCTCGCTCGACGAAGCCGATCCGCACGATTTCGACGCCGTGCATCTGCCGGGGGGCACCGTGAACGCCGACTCGCTGCGAATGAATCCCCAGGTGCAACGGTTCCTGCGTAGCATGCAGGCCAGCGGCAAGCCGATCTCGGGCATCTGCCATGCCCCGTGGGAGCTGGTTTCGGCGGGTCTCGTGCGCGGCCGCACGCTGACCAGCTACTACACGGTGCAAGACGACATTCGCAACGCGGGCGGCACCTGGCTCAACGAAGCGGTGGTCGAAGACGAAAACTGGATCACGAGCCGCCAGCCAGACGATCTGCCGGCATTCAACAAAGCGATCGTCGAAGTCTTTGCCCGGGCCAAAGCGCGGGGGCATGCGTGACCAGTGACTTGGCGATGGTATGATGAGCGGCGAAGCTCCGATATTTTCCAGGAGGGTTTCGCCATGGCCACGCACCGGTTTGTCAAATACGGTTATGGACGCCTGCAAGCGGCGGCGCGTCCCGAGATTCTGAAGCAGGTGCTGGCCGAGTTCGCGACCCAGCTGGACGAAGCCCGTGGCTGGCGATGGGTTTGGCTGCGCTATCAGGTTTCACTCGAAGTCGAGCATCGGTTGGAGCGAATTGCGCCGCCGGATGCTCTCTACTAGGACCGCGATCCGCCCCCTCCGCTGAGTGAGCGTTCGAACCCCACGCCGGGGAACCGTTCGCCGCCCTGCGATGACGAAGTTTGACACCTTTGCGTTGCCATCTCACAATCGAGCGCAGGCGCAAGAAACCTGCGGGGCAGAGGTGTCAGCATGTCGGCAGCGGGACGCGTTCGCTCGGCGCGGCAGGCGATGTTTCGCCTGGCGGTCGCCGGCTTGGCTTTGGCTCTGATCATCGCCGCTTGCGCAGTGGCAGCCGACAGAGACAATGGGGTGGGTGACAAGGCAGCTGATTTTCGCGCCGTGAAAGGAGCGATTCAGCAGCTCTTGCGCAGCAAGCGGGCGAGCGATCGGATCGACGGGCTCGCGCAGCTCGAAAAGTTCTCGGCCCCCGACGCGGTGAAATTGGCCCTCTCGGTCGGGACCAAGGACGAATCGAGCGAAGTCCGGCAGGCGGCCTACCTGGCACTCGGCGCGATGGCCGAGAACCCGCAGGTGAGCAAAACCTTGCTGGAGTCGGTCGAGCGCGAAATGCGCCGCAAGGAGCCTGGGGATGCTTCGGTGCCGCTCTTGGGTGCGCTGCTGGCGGCGAAGAACGAGCGCGTGTTTCAGGACGCCAGCACGCTGCTCGACAAAATGGTCGAGACCGCGCCCGGCGCGCGACTGATGGCGGTCGAGCTGACCGATCAATTGGCCGAGGGCGGCCGCGAGGACGACGTCGCCCTGCTCGTGCGACTATCGACGACCGCCGCGTTCGAGCATCTGTTCGGCTTTCGCCGCTCGGTGATGATGGCGCTCGTGGCCATCGACACCAAGCCGGCCATCGGAGCAATCATCGGGCTCTTGGGCAAAGTCGACGGCGAAGCGCAGGCCGACGCGATCAAGTATCTGACCGCCGTCACGAGCCAGCCGCTGGGAAACAACCAGGAAGCCTGGGCCAAATGGTGGGGAGAAAACCAGTCGCAGTTCGTCATTCCGCCACCGTCGTCGCGAAAGCTGCCGGCTGCCCAAACCGTCTCCCCTGGCGTCACGATGTACTACGACCTGCCGATTTATGCCCGGCGGATGGTGTTCGTGATGGACACCTCGCGGAGCATGCTCGGCGATCGGCTGGTGGCGGCCAAGAAGGAGCTGAGCGGGGCGATCGAAGGCTTGCGGCCCGAGGATCAATTCACGGTGCTGGTCTTCGACAGCAATGTCCGGGCCTGGCAAAAGAAATTGGTGCCGGCCGACGTGACGAACAAGAAGAAGGCAGTCCAATTCGTCAAGAAGCAAGAGACCAATCTCCAGACGGCGTCGTTCGACGCCTTGGAGGCGGCCTTGGGCTATGACGCCGAGGCCATCTTTTTCCTCACCGACGGGGCACCGCACGGCGGCAAGATCAGTGCCCCGGTCGAAATCGTGCGGGCAATCAGCCTGATGAATCGCTACCGGCGGGAGTCGATCTACGCCATCGGCATCGGGGCGGGGCAAATCGGCAGCCCAATGGACACGTTCCTCAGGGAGCTGTCGGAGTCGAATTACGGCGTTTACCGCCGCGTCGATGAGATTCCGCGTTAGCGGCTGCGGTCGATCGCTCGCCCGCAACCCCTGCCCGGACTCGATGACGGGCCTGCTCAATTGTTAGTCAGCGGTGCAACGGTCCTTGGGCGGGCACCGGGACGAACGTTGGCAGGCACACGGCCCGAACGTTCCTCAGCAGCAACGCGAATCAGCCGCAATCGCCGGGTTTTGAGCCGCGCGATCGGCTGGCCCGGCATAGGCAGGACGCCGCGGCCCGCGGCATGCGGCACGCGAGTTGCATTCCCGCCTCCGAATCGATCGGTGCAAAACGGCGCGATTGATCTTTTTTCGTCGGCGCCAGGGGGGCGCAGCATGACGCCGCGTGCCCGACTGGCCAGGCAACGCGCAGGCTCTGACCGCCGACTCTTAAACCATGCGAGGTCAGCCATGCCCAAAGTCAAGCCCGAGCGCCGCGACGGCGCGCGCGTGACGACGGTCGCCGCGACGGAACCGCCCATCCCCTCGTCGCGCTATCCCGGCCGGGGTCGGCAGCATCATATTCAAGTCGTCGTCTCGCGGCCGACTTTCTACGAGAACATCCTCTACCTGCGCAAGGCGATCGCGCCGAGCAAGATTTGCGTCGTGCTGAAATCGAATGCCTACGGGCACGGGCTGGCCCCTTTGGTTCCCGTGGCTGTGGCGGCCGGCGCCGATTACCTGGGGGTGTGCTCGAATCCCGAAGCCAGGGCGGTGCGAGCGCTCGGGTTCGACGTCCCCCTGTTCCGCCTGCGGATGGGCTTGCCCGAGGAGCTCGTGGAAGCGGCGGCCGAACTCGACATGGAAGAAGAAGTCGGCACGTGGGAACAAGCCGAGTTTCTTTCGGCCTTGGGTCGGAAACGGCGACGGAAAATCGCGGTACACATCAATGTCGACACCGGCATGGGCCGGAGCGGCTTTTTCAGCGAGCAAGTCGGCGTGATGCGCAAGGTTTGCGGATTGGCGGGGCTGCGGATCCGAGGCGTCTTCACGCACTTTCCCAAGTCGGACGGCGCGGACTTGGAACCGACCGGCAAGAGCTTGGACGCCTTTGACCACGTGTGCAAGCAATTGTCCAATGTGCTGCCGGACGACGTGCTATTCCACACGCACAACAGTGCGGCCACGGTGCGGCTGGCCGAGCGGCGGCGGCACCTGGT
>DATJTR010000428.1:0-6165 GCA_035503215.1 Pirellulales bacterium | reverse complement strand
AGCTGATAGGTGCCCCCCACTTCGATATCGGCCACCGGAATCACCCGCGACGTATTGTCGTAGGCGGTGGTCACCGAGGTGGGTGTGGTGGAATCGCCCGGAATGATCTGCGACCGGGTGCCGTGGAACTGTCCCAGCAAGAGCGATCCACTTCCCTTGGCGAAGACCGACAGGCGTTGCGCTGCGCCGATGTAGCGCCGCACCTGCAAGCCGATCTTGGGACCGGCTCCGTAGAAGTTCGCGTTCACGTTGCCGTAGGCGGTGGCGGTGTAATCCGGGTTCAACACCTGGTTGTTGTCGAAGCGATTGACTTGCGCGATTCGCACCCCCGCGAACCAGCGCATGTCCCAACGCGGGCAGCTATTGCAGTCGCAGGGATTGCCGCCGCCATAGATCAGGTACTTCGAGAAGTCGATGTCGAAGATGTTGATGCGAATTCCGCTGCTGGCGGCGAGATACTGCCCGTCGGCCGGGTTGTTCAGCACTTGTCCGAAAATGACGTTCGTGCCGTTCGTCACCTCGGCCGGCCCGATCGTCGTGGCGGCAGTGCTTTGCAGGTTCCAGTAAGTGAAATTGACGTCCCCACCGCAGCGCTGCAAATGATAGCCGAGGAACACGCGGTACATGCTGGAGTATCGGTACGGGAACGGCACCGCGTTTTCCGTCAGGGTCGAGACGTTTGGCGAAGTGCTCGTATTCGTCGTCGTCTGGCAAACGATCGCCGCATAGCCCTGGCTGAAATGCGGCTTGGCCAACAGATAGTCGGCTCCGCCATACCAGCAACTGCAGCGCGGCACGCAGCAGCAGACGTCATCGAAGCAATCGTCGCAGCAATCGTCGCCACAGGCACTCGGCAGCGAGGGCGGTGCTTGCCATAGCCCGTCCTCCGACACGGGACCCATTCCGCCGGCCTCGCCGACGTCGTCGGTAAATGGATCCGACGAATCACTGCCAGCCGTAGGCGGCGGCGCGGACTGGGGCGGTGCCGGAGTCGGCGCCTGGGCAATTCGCATGGTCGAGCCTTGCGATGCCAACCGCGCCGGTGTTCGAGCGTAGCTGTACGGCGACGCGCATTCGCCCGTGGCGCTCCAGATCGCCGTCGCCACTATCCCTAGGGCTGCCAGCGCAACCCAACCGCATCCTTGACGGATCCTCATCATGGCTCCCCCCCTGATTTGAATCAAAGCTCCGCCGGGCTGCCTCTCCCGCCGGTCGCTTTGCCCAACAACGCTCCGGCAGACGAAGACTCTGCCCGACCGTTGCCCCTTGGCTACGTATCGGCACCGCTACAAACGGCATTGCGGGAATTTCCGTTACGACTGGAAAAAACCTCAAGGTTTACCAGCCGTTCGCTTAACACTTGCGAAACGCGGTAAACTTTGCGGGCAAAGATCGCCAGCCAAAGGGACTCCGAACGTGAAAAGAGGAGGAGACTGCCGGTCACGTGAACTCGGGGGCCCACGCGAAGGCCGCAGCTCGGGCGAACTTACACGGCCCAAAACGGGGCTGGCCAGCGGCGGATGTCGTGGGTAGCGGAGCATGCACTCCGTCGCGGTCAACGCGGCCGAAACTAGCCCGAAGCGCCAGCGAGGGGGCACCACGAAGGACCCTCGCTGGCGCTTCGGGCTGGTTCTATGCTCATCGCCTTATCTGCCTGAAGGCGTAGCCAGCTATCACCGCTCCGCCGCTGGCAACGGCTCGAGTTCAAGCTGTTTTTCCAGCACTTCGAACAGGGCCGCGGCACTGGCTGGTTCGCCGGCGATGATCAATCGCTCGCTGATCAATTTCGGAAGCGTGCCTTCTCCCGCTAGTTGATAGAGGTGGTTGTCGGCATCGAGCTGACGCGTGATCGCACGGTCGGCGAGCGTGCGATCCAATACGTCCGGAGTAAGCTCAACGACTCCCCCACCCAGGATCCCGCTCGCCCGCGCTCGGGCTTCGGTCAGCGGCCGTGTCGTGGCCGTGTCCAGCAGCCAATCGTGAAATGCCGCGAAGTCACCCGGCCGGTTTTGCCACACCGCGACCGCCAGGCGTGCCAGTTCGCAGCTTCCTGGTTCGCTCGCCGGCTCATGCACATGGCGATTGCACGCCGGGTCCATTGGCGTCACCAGCGGGACAACGGCCAACTGGTCGCCATATCGCCGCAGCGCTTCGCTCACGATCTGGTGCAGCCGCCGGCAGTGCGGACAGGTGTAGTCGAACAATTCGACCAACACGACTCGCGCGTCAGGATCTCCTAGCAACGGCACTCGTCGGGCGTCGAGCACCGCCTGGCCGCGGAACAGCGAAATCCGCCGTGGCGGACCTTTGGCCTCCGGCGCTTCGTCGCCAGGCTGTCGAAAATAGCTCGACAAATCGGCGGGAAATTTTTCGCCCGCGGTGGGTTTGCCTTTAGCCGTTTTCGCGCCAGGATCAACCGCTGGCGTTGCCTCGCCCGCGGCGTCCACCGCAGTGATTTCGAGTTCTGCCGCTGCTCTTTGGCTGGCCAGTTGCCCTCCGACGAGCACACAGGCGCCGAGCATTCCGCCGCAGACGAGCGCCGCCGTCACCACGGGCGATAGGCCGATCGGCCCGCGTTGTCGCTGCTCGGGCAGCCGCCAATCGTGCGGTACATGCCAAAACACAAGCAGCGCCAGTACGGCGCCACACGCATGCACGGCCAGGCAGTACCAGCAGACCTTGCCGATCACCAGCCATTGCAAGCTGGTTAGCCAGGCCGCCGACAACAGGACCAGCGTGGCCAGCGGCAGCAAAACGTACCAGCCCAAGAATGATCGGGGGCGTGCCTCGCCAATTTCGCCAGGTTTCGCCCGTAGGGATTGCGTACAGAGCACGACCAACAACAGCAGATAGACGGCCGTCGACGGCACACCCAAAGGAAGATTGAACCAGCGGGCCCAGCGGCTCGTGAGCACTCCCGCGCAATCCCCCGCGACACCGCCGCAACCGGCCACGCGTCCCCCCGCGGCGATGGCCGCCCAGGCCAAATAGGCCGAGATTCCCGCGGCCGTCGCTGCCAAGCCGCTCGCGACCCACAGCCATGTTTTTCCGGCCGTTGCGGGAGCAGCAAGCGGCACGCGTGATTCGTCGGCAGTCGGCAGCGGCATGAAAAGCGGGAGCCCGAGGGAGCGAAATCACTGAAGTTGCGGCTAGACGACGAACTACAAACGTATGTGCATTCGCCAAATGCTCATTTTAGCATGCGTCCCGCTTTCGGGGCCGGCTCAAAAAATGGCGCCGTGCGGAGGATCGCCCCGCTCTCGCGTTTCGCTACGGCACGCGAACCATGTAGGTGAAATTCGCCCAGTTTGGATCACGCCCTCCCGCAACGTGCGGCGCCGACAGTCGGCCAACTTTGTGGCCGGCCTTCCATTTGAACGGCTGCTGGCTCAAGGGGTCGAGCGGAATCGGCAAATCGGCGATGTCGGCCAGCGACTCCGGCAGCTTGCCGTCGTGGGCGGCCACGTGGGCTCGGATCGCCTCGATAACACGCAACATGTCGATTTTGCGCTCGACCGATCCGACCGAATAGACAGACGAGGCCAGCCCATTCATCAGCAGCATCGCACCGGCTTGTTTGGAAACCTTGAGTCTTTCGTACCGCTTCTGGCTTTGCTCGTCGAGCTTGCGCAACCCGTCGATGGCCAGATGGGGCGGCAAACCGACCAGGCCGGCAATCTGCTGTAGATTGCGCGTGCGTTGCGACACGAAGCAGCGCACGATCGCCTCGTCGTCCGATGCCTGACTGCCATTTTCCGGCAACTGGCCAGCCCAATCCGCCGCCATTTCGCGGGCGTAGGCAAGATAAACGGCGCGATCGATCGACTTGGCCTCTTGAAGTTGATGGACGCCGAAATCGTTGATCGAATCGATGAGTTTGTTGGCTAACTCGCGCCATCGCTCTGGCGTGCGCTCGCGGTCCAAATCGGCCAAGCTGATGGTTTCCGCTCCGATTTCGATCGTCTGCTCAAGCTCGATCGACGGGCGCAGATCAAACATCGGCCGCGGCAGCGCCGTCAGTGCCCAATACAGGTTCGGGCTGTCGCGCTGGCCAATCATTTCATCGACGCAGCCGAGAATTGCTCGCGTGTTCGCGCTCGCATTGCCTTGAACCACGGCAGATGGCGTTCGGGCATAATGGCGGAAAATCGCCAACGCAACCAACACCGTCTCTCTCGCCTGCTCGAGCTGGCCCTGAGTCAAATGGTAGCGCGCTTTCCCCACGAGCCCCGCGCGAACGAAATCACGCGCCCCTTGAATATCCGGGAGCAGGATTTCGCCACGGGGCAACGATTCTCCGATCGGATACTCCCAGGCGGCGTCGCGGCGATACGCCGCGCGCTTCATTTCCGCGAAGAAGCTGTTGGGCAAAACGCCTCCGCTGTTACCCCATTCCGGGTCGCCAAGCGGGAGCGTCTCCCACTTCTTGAACATGGGCACGACATGCATGAAGAAGGCGGTGTTGTCCCACCCTATTCGCAACAAGATCACCGCCGCGTTGCCCGGGCGAAGTTGCGACTCCTCGGGAAAGAGGCGGTATTTGAGCAGCGGCGTTTCGATCGGCCGCCCGGAGAGCTCGATCTCGATCGGCGGCGCAGCCTCTTCCGCTTCCTCGCCTCGCGCCGGCCACTGCACTAATGTCGCCCACCACACCAAGCCCGCCGCGAGAAGCGTTCGGTACATATCAATTGCCCTTTGATTGCTCAACCGGCGCGCTCGCATAAGACCCCGACGGCGCACCGCGACAAGCCTGTTTGATTGGACGGCTTCGGAAACCATCCTCACTATAACTGGCCGCAGACGCTACAAATACGGCGTCAGCAAGCGGGCCACGCCATCGCGCAGTTGGAGTGGCAAACTCCGCCCTTCGACCTGTTCGAGCGACACTTGCTGCGCACCGGATCGCTTGCGATCGATCCAATCCTGCAGCCGGCAAGCCAACTCGGCATCGTAGCACTCGACGTTGAATTCGAAGTTGAGCCGCAAACTGCGCGGGTCCCAATTCGCCGATCCCAGCAAGGTCCACAGCCGGTCGACCACCATCAGTTTGGCGTGGTCAAACGGCGGCGGCGTCAGCCACACCCGGCAACCGCGCTGCAGCACTTGCCACAGTTGAGCCGTCGCCGCCCACTGCACCAGCCACAGATTGTTCACCCCCGGCAGGATGATATCGACCTGCACTCCCCGCAATGCCGCCACGCCCAAGGCCGCGATCAGCGTGTCATCCGGCAGAAAATAGGGACTGACGATCGAAATGCTCTCTTCCGCGCAGGCGATCGCCCCCAGCAGCGCGAACCGCAGCTTGTCGAGATCGCCGTCGGGCCCAGTCGTGATGCCGCGGGCGAGCACCGAGCCCACTTTGGCGTCGCTCCCCCGCCAGGCGTCTCCCGACAGCACTTCGCCGGTGGCAAACTCCCAATCGCTGGCAAACACTTCTTGCAGTTGCGCGACGACCGGTCCGCGGATGTGAAAGTGCAAATCCTGGATCGGATATTTTGGGTTGAGTGCCAGGTCGTGCCCCTCGCGGATGTTCAAGCCGCCGGTAAATCCTTCGCAGCCATCGACCACCATGATCTTGCGGTGGTTTCGCAGATTGGCATAGACCCAGCGGCCCGGCAGGAAGGTGGGCAGAAAGCGGGCCACGCGCACGCGGGCCACGTGCAGGGCGTGTTCGATCGACGGAATCGTGTACCGCGCGCCGACATCGTCGATCAGCACCCGCACTTCGACGCCCCGCTTCACCGCCGCCCCGAGCGCGTCGGCGAACATCTTGCCGGCCCGATCGTTGTCGAAAATGTACGAGGCCAGCGTCACCGACCGCTTGGCATTGCCGATGGCCGCGAGCATCGCGGGATACGCTTCGTCGCCATTGACCAGGGGCACGACCGCATTCCCCTCCAGCAGCGGCCGACCGGTCAACTCGCCGATCATTCTGACCAGCGAAATCAAGTGGGCTGCCCGTGCTGATTCCAAGCCGGCCAGTTGTGCGGGCAGGCAAGTGAATTGGCCCGTCTTCAGCCGCGCGCCGGCCTTCAGCGTGAGGGCTTTGCGCTGCACGCGGTTGATGCCGAACATCGCGTACAGAACCACACCCAAGATCGGCACCAGCCAGATGATGCCCATCCAGCCAATCGCGCTGCGCGTATCGCGTTTCGTCAGCACCAC
>DATJTR010000427.1:0-9278 GCA_035503215.1 Pirellulales bacterium | reverse complement strand
GCATTCGCTTCCCGCTGCATCATACCGCGGCAGGGAGTGGCCCCGGCAGCCACGAGGCATTATATTGCACGCCACGCTGCCCGGAAAGAAAAAGCGCGGACACTTCGCCCAAATCAACTGGTTTGCCTGCGCGCAGCGGTTGTCCCGGCAGCCGCCCCCAGCATTTGCGTGGTGGCGACCGAGCCCCGGGCGCGCGAGTGTTTTTGTTTCGTTAGGTCTCCCTGCCCCAGCTGGCCCATGCCGACGCTCGACGAATATCTGGCGACTCATCGCGACGCCTTCCAGCGCGACTTGTTCGAGCTGCTCGGAATCGCCAGCGTCAGCGCCAAGAGCGAGCATCGCGCGGACGTCGCTCGCGCGGCCCAGTGGGTCGCCGATCATCTGGCCGCCTTGGGCCTGAAGGCCGAGCGAATCGAAACCGCAGGCCACCCGATCGTTTACGCCGAATCGCCCCCGGTCCCCGGTGCGCCGGTCGTGCTCGTCTACGGCCATTACGACGTGCAGCCGGTCGAGCCGCTGGCCGAGTGGATTTCTCCCCCGTTCGAGCCGACGATTCGCAATGGAAACGTCTACGCCCGCGGGGCGACCGACGATAAAGGTCAAATGCTGACCCACGTGAAAAGCACCGAGGCCTGGCTCCGCTCGGTCGGTTCGCTGCCGGTGCAACTTAAATTCGTCATCGAGGGGGAAGAAGAAGTCGGCAGCCAGAATTTGGCCGGTTTTCTCGCGGCCCAGCGGCAGCGGCTGGCCTGCGACGTGGTCGTGATCAGCGACACATCGCAGTTTGGCCCCGGGCAGCCCGCCATCACCTACGGTTTGCGGGGCATTGCCTGTTTCGAGCTCCGACTGACCGGCCCGAAACAAGATCTGCATTCCGGCACGTTCGGCGGCGCGGTCTCTAATCCGGCCATCGCCCTGTGTCAGATGCTGGCCGCTTTGCGCGATGCCGACGGCCGGGTGACGATCCCTGGTTTTTACGACGACGTCCTCCCGCTCTCGGCCGACGAGCGCCGCAAGTTCGCCGAGCTGCCGTTCGACGAGCAGAAATTCAAGCAGCAGATCGGCGTCGCCGCCTTGGCGGGCGAGCAGGGCTTTACCACGCTCGAACGCCGCGGCGCCCGCCCCAACTTCGACGTCAACGGCCTGTGGAGCGGCTACCAAGGCGAAGGATTCAAAACCGTGCTGCCCGCCCGGGCCGGCGCCAAATTCAGCTTCCGCCTCGTCCCCAACCAGGATCCGCACAAGATCGCCGCGGCCCTCCAGCGGCATTTGCGCTTCTTCTGCCCAGCGGGCATCACGATGGAGCTCATCGACATGCACGGCGCGGCGGGCGTCGTCGTGCCGCTCGACAGTCCCTATATCCAGGCCGCCAGCCGGGCCATCGAGCGGGCCTTTGGTCGGGCCCCCGTCTTCATGCGCGAAGGAGGCTCGATTCCCGTCGTGGCCACGTTCCGCGAGCTCCTGGGGGTCGATACGCTTCTGTTAGGCTGGGGCCTGGACGACGATAACACGCACAGCCCGAACGAAAAGTTCTCCCTGGCCGACTTCCAGCGCGGCATTGCGGCCAGTGCGTACCTATGGGACGAATTGGCCCGCACCGCCGGGAAGCAGCCCGCCGGCAATACGCCCGCATAAGATCGAACACCACACCATTCCCCGCACCCAGCCCCACGCCAATCCATGCTCGACCGCCGCTTTGTTTTGGAAAACGCCGAATTGGTTCGCCGCAATTGCCAGGAGCGAGGGGCCAAGGCCGACGTCGCCCGCTTCGTCGGATTGGAAACCGATCGCAAGGCGAAGCAAGCCGAGCTCGAAACGCTCAATCGCCAGGCCAACGAAGTCAGCAAATCGATCGGCAAGGCCAAGGACGCCGCCGAGCGCGACGCCCGCAAGGAAGAAGGCCGCCGCTTGCGCGAGGCCCACACCGCGCTATCGGGCCAGATCGACGCCATCGCCGCCGAAGCCGACGCGATCCTCAAGAGCATTCCCAACCTGTCGCATCCCGACGCCCCGCGCGGCGCCGACGACGCGGCCAATCTGGAAATTCGCCGCGGCCAGCACGCTCCGCCCAAATTCGACTTTCAACCGCTCGATCACGTCGTCCTGGCCGAAAAGCTCGACCTGATCGATTTCGAAGGTGGGGCAAAGGTGGCCGGCGCCGGCTTCTATTTCCTCAAGAACGACGCCGTCCTCTTGGCCATGGCCCTGGAGCGCTACGCCGTCGATCTGCTCGTCGCCGAGGGTTTCACCCCCACCATTACCCCCGACCTGGCCCGCAACGAGATTCTGCACGGCACCGGCTACATTCCGCGCGGGCCGGAAACCCAAATCTACAGCGTCGCCGACAGCGATCTCAGCCTGGTCGCCACCGCCGAAATCACGCTGGGCGGACTGTTGTCGGACGAAATCCTCGATGCCGAGCGACTGCCGATCAAAGTCTGCGGCATCAGCCACTGCTTTCGCACCGAGGCCGGGGCCGGCGGCCGGGCCTCGCGCGGGTTATACCGCGTTCACCAGTTCTCCAAGGTCGAAATGTTCGCCTTCACGCTTCCCGACCAGAGCGATGCGATGCTCGAATCGTTCCGCGACTTGGAATGCAAGATTTTCGACGGCCTGGGCCTGGCCTACCGCGTCGTCGACACCGCCACCGGCGACCTGGGCGGGCCGGCCTATCGCAAATACGATCTCGAAGCCTGGATGCCCGGCCGCGGCACCGCGGGCGAGTATGGCGAAGTGACCAGTACGTCGAACTGCACCGACTATCAAGCCCGCCGGCTCGGCATCCGCTTTCGCCGCAAGGATGAAAAAGGGACGAATTTCGTTCACACGCTCAACGGCACCGCCGTGGCCGTTTCGCGAGCGCTGATTGCCGTGCTGGAAAACTATCAGCAGGCCGACGGCTCGATCGTCATTCCCGAGGCCCTGCGGCGCTGGATGGGCAAGGACCGGATCGCGGCCCGGTAGCCGAGCGTCTCCCCGTCTTTGCCGCCGAGATTTTGCCCAGTCGCTCCTGCCCCAGCATGGCCGTCTTCTTCGCAGAGCGGCAAGAGCAGGGGCGCTCCCCCTCACTCTGCGGCCTCGCTCGCGCGAGGGCGATGGAACGGGGGGGCGCCACCCCCCTCTTTTCCGCCCGAAAACTTCGCTGCTCCCTTTTGCGGCCCTCCTGCCCGTCTCGCGTGCGTTAGCCGCTAACGTTTTCCGCACAAGCCTGCATTTTGTGCAGATTGATGTCGTGGATGGCAGCGAATTTATGGAAATAAACAATTTCATTTACAGGACTTACGCTGAATGCCAGCTAAATCGCTAGCACGGCATGCCAATTGCTCGGGGGCGAGGCGGGTCGTGCAAGTTGCGGCAAGAAGTTTGCAATTTGCACGAGCTTATTGTTTCCAAGTCCTTCTAATAGTCGGGAGCCAAGTAATGAGTACACACGTACGTTGGTTGTCTTTTCATTGGTGTCGAGGAGCGATGTGGGCCGGGGCGATTGCCTTCGGCCTTTGTTTTGCGCCCGCCCTACGCGCGCAAGACGCGCCTGCCGAGCCCGCGGCTGAAACGAAAACCGAAGCCCCGGCCGACGCGGCGGCCCCGGCCGATGCGGCCGCGCCTGCCGATGCGCCAACGCCACCGGCTTGGTTCACAGGCATGACCGAAAAAGGCGAGCCCGCCACGGACGTAATTGGGGCCAAGATGGGTGCCAGTTTGACCGCCGCTGGCGACGGCAAGGCAGACATTCCCGAAAACCTGAAGCACGCCGACATTTACGATCGGGTCGCTCATAACTGGTTTTCGATCAACTTCGTCTGGACCTTGATCACCGGGTTTTTGGTTATGTTCATGCAGGCCGGTTTCGCCTGCGTCGAAACGGGGCTATGCCGGGCCAAAAACTCTTCGCACACGTTTGCCATGAACCTGATGATCTATCCGCTGGGCTGTCTGGCGTTTTACGCCTACGGCTTTGCCATCGGGTGGGGCAACTGGTTCAACGGTCCGGTTCCTCCGGGTTGGGTGGCCACGCTCGGCCCTGGTCTTACTGTTCTAAACGGCGGCGTCGGCATCGAGCCGGGGACGACCCCGGAGGGCGCTCCGACCGGCGCCTTCAAGTGGGGCTTGATGGGGACCAAGGGTTTCTTCCTGCACGGCGTGCAGGACGTTAGCGTCATGGCCCTGTTCTTCTTCATGATGGTGTTCATGGACACCACTGCCACGATTCCCACCGGCACCATGGCCGAACGCTGGGCGTGGAAAAACTTCTGCCTGTTTGGTCTGTGGGTAGCGTTTCCCTATTGCTTATACGCCAACTGGGTATGGGGAGGAGGTTGGTTGGCGCAACTCGGCATCAATAAGGGCTTCGGTCACGGCGCCGTTGACTTCGCCGGCTCGGGCGTGGTGCATTCGATGGGTGGCGTCATCGCCTTGATTGGTGGCATCATCGTCGGCCCGCGTATCGGCAAATACGTCGATGGCAAGCCGCGAGCTATCCCTGGCCACAGCGTGCCGATGGTCTGCGTCGGTACGTTCATCCTGGCCTTCGGTTGGTTCGGGTTTAACCCCGGTTCGACCTTGGCCGGTACCGACCTGCGGATCTCGTTCGTCGTGGTCAACACGATGCTGGCCGGCACCACGGCGGCCTTGGGCTGCATGTTCTGGCTGATGTTCGTCCGCGGACTCAAGCCCGATCCGTCGATGATGTGCAACGGCATGCTGGCTGGGCTGGTGGCCATCACCGCGCCGTGCGCGTTCGTCAATACGACCGGTGCGGCCATCATCGGTCTGATCGCCGGAATTCTCGTGGTTGAATCGGTGTTCTTCATCGACAAGGCCGGCGTCGACGACGTGGTCGGTGCCATCTCGGTCCACGGCGTCAACGGCTTGTTCGGCGTGATCTCCGTCGGCCTGTTCGCCACTGGCGAATACGGTGCCGGCTGGAATGGCGTCGATCGTTACTCCGGTCTGGACGACGCGGGCAAAAAGGCCTGGGAAGACTCGGTCCATTTTGCCTACGACGGTGTCCGTGGCTTGTTTTATGGCGACTCGTCGCAACTTGTGGCCCAACTGATTAGCTGCGCCTCGGTGATCGCGGTCGGCGTCGTCTGCTCGTTCGTCTTCTTCAAGCTGAGCGCGTTGATTACGCCGATTCGCGTCAGCCGCGAGATCGAAATGGAAGGGCTCGATGGACCCGAAATGGGCTCGCTCGGGTATCCCGATTTCGAGCTCAAGGGAGGCGCGCTCGACGCCTAATCGAGGCCTGCGGGCCTCGACTCCGGCCAGAACGGATACTGCTCTATCGAGCGATCCGTGGTGCGAAACCACCCCGTCCCTCCAGCCCACGCCGGGCTGGAGGGCTCGGGGACTCTCGTGCACGTTGGCCGGCAACCGGGTCCGCGGACGTAAGATCTTTTGCCGAGGGGCCCGGCCTCGTGCTTGCCCCTCGCGCTACCAAACTGGCTCTCCGCAGCCAGAAGGACGCCTCCGGCTTGGGCGGAATTCCGCTCAAGTCGGAGGTTTTACTGCTGGCGGCCTTCATGCACTGAGCTTGCACTCTCCGGTGCGCTGGGTGGAGAATCGCTCCCTTCCCGCTGCGCATCGGATATCACTCCACCTCCAGCCGAGATGATCCGTGGAAACCAAGAATCCCGATAAGCCGGTGATCGTCGTTCTGGCGGCGCTGATCGCCGTGTATGCCCTCGCCGCCGGGTTTGGCGTCACGCATCACCTCGAAATGACCGAGGCCGAAGTCGAACAGGCCCCGCACGCCTGGGCGATCCTTCCCTTTTCGCTCCTGTTGGGGGCGATCGCCGTGTTGCCGTTGATGGAAGGGGCCGCGCACTGGTGGGAACGGAACCTCAACAAGTTCTACGTGGCCGCCAACCTGGCCCTGATCACGCTGCTCTATCTGGCCTTCCTGCATCCCTCGGGCGGACTCGGCTTCGCCACGCAAACCCTGTTTCACACGGTCATCAACGAATACATCCCCTTCATCATTTTGCTGTTTTCTCTCTACACGATCGCCGGCGGCATCCGCATTGCCGGCGATTTGCCCGCCCATCCCAAGACGAACCTGGCCTTCATGGCCGCCGGAGCGGTGTTGGCCAGCTTCATCGGCACCACTGGAGCCGCCATGCTGCTGGTACGGCCCCTGTTGGAGACCAATCGCGAGCGCAAGCACGTCGCCCATACGATGGTCTTTTTCATTTTCCTGGTCTGCAACTGCGGCGGCCTCTTGTTGCCGCTGGGTGATCCTCCGTTGTTCCTCGGCTACCTGCAAGGGGTCGATTTTCTTTGGACCCTCAACCTCTGGAAAAGCTGGCTCTTCGTCAACGGGGCGCTGCTGGCCGTCTATTTCTTGTGGGATCATTTCTACGCCTATCCGCGCGAAACTCAGCCGGACGTCCGCGCCGACGAAACGCGCGTCCACGCGCTCCGCTTCGCCGGTTTGTGGCCGGGCCTGCCGCTGTTGGTGGGCGTAATTCTGGCCGTGGCGCTCTTGGATCCCGGCAAGCCGTTTCCGGGCACCGACTGGCATCCGTGGTTCTATCTGCGGGAAATGGTCATGCTGGCCCTGGCCATGGGCTCGCTGGCCTTGGGTTCGCACCACGTGCGGCGCGAAAATGGCTTCGACTACCTGGCGATCACCGAAGTGGCCATCTTGTTCATTGGCATTTTCGTGAGCATGAAGCCGGCGCTGCAGATTCTCGGCCTGCGGGGGAGTGAGTTCGGGCTCGATTCGCCGGCCAAATATTTTTGGGCCTCGGGCTGGCTGTCGAGCGTGCTCGACAATGCCCCCACGTATCTCGTCTTCTTCGAAGCCGCCAAGGGTGAAACCGCCAGTCATTGGGCCACAAGCAGCCAGATGGCCGGAGTGGCGGCCCCCTTGCTGAAGGGGATCAGCCTGGGCTCGGTCTGCATGGGCGCGATGACCTACATCGGCAACGGGCCGAACTTCATGGTCAAGACGATCGCCGAAAAGTTCGGCGTGGCGATGCCCAGCTTCTTCGCCTACCTGCTCTATAGCTTCGGCGTCTTGTTGCCGATCCTGGCCCTCAACCTGTGGCTGTTTCTGTGACGGCGCAGTCGGCCACTAATTGCCTTCCGGCAACAGGACGACGTGGAACCAGTAGTCGTTGAGCTGCTGAATCGTGTGTACGAATTTTTCGAAGTCGACCGCCTTTTGAATGTAGCTATTGGCTCCCATGTGGTAGCAATTGGCGACGTCGCGGGCATCGGTCGAGGTGGTCAACACGATCACGGGAATCGTCTTCAGCCCCTCGTCCGACTTGATTTCGGCCAACACCTCCCGCCCGTCGGTCCCCGGCAAATTCAAGTCGAGCAGGATCACGGTGGGCCGCGGGGACTGGATCGGGTCGGCATATTTGCCGCGGCGGCGCAGAAAATCGAGCCCTTCGTCGCCACTGGCACAGTGCAAAACCGGCACGTCGCAGCCGGCCTTTTCGAAAGCCCGCAGCGTGGCCATCGTGTCCTCGGGACTGTCTTCCACCAGCAATACCAGGCACTCCGCCTCGTTCATTTTTGACTCTCCGCTTCTGCCAAAGTGAAGAAGAACGTCGTTCCCTGGCCATACTCCGACTCGACCCAGATGCGGCCGCCGTGCCGCTCGACGATCTTCTTGGCGATCGTCAAACCGGCACCGGTGCCGCCGCCGAAATGATCGCGGGCGTGCAGCCGCTTGAAGATGCGAAATATGGCGGCGAAATGCTTTTCGCGAATGCCGATGCCGTTGTCGCGGACGTAAATCGCCGTCAGGCCCTCGTCCTGGCCGGCTCGCCTGCCGTCGGCATCGGGCGGCGCGACGTGCGCCGCCCCGATTTCGATCCATTTCTCGGGCTTGTCGTTGTATTTCATCGCGTTGGCGATCAGGTTCCGCAACACCTCGCCGACGCGCACCCGGTCGCAGCGCAACGCGGGTAAGGGCCCCGCCACGCGCACTTCGACCTCGCGCTGCTCGAGACTGATGCGGAGTGAATCGACCACCTCATCGACCAGCTCCGCCAGATCGATTTCGGCGATGGCCAGTTCGAGCCGTCCCACGCGGGAGGAATCGAGCAGCGAATCGAGCAGGGCGTCCATGCGCTGCGTCAGCCGCTGCAACGTTTCGAGTTTCGCCCGCCCCGCGTCATCCAGCAAATCGCGATAGTCTTCGATCAGGAACGTGGCATAGTTGTGGATGCCTCGCAGCGGCTCTTTCAGATCGTGCGAGGCAATGTAGGCGAAGTCGTCCAGCTCCTGGTTGCTGCGCAAGAGCTCGGCATTGCGTTCCTCGAGTTGCGCCGTCCGCCGTTGGACTTCGTCTTCCAACACGAGATTCGCCGCGCGGATCGTCTCTTCGGCGCGCTTGCGCTCGCTCAGATCGCGGGTGATTTTGGAAAACCCCAGCAATTCCCCCGCCGCGTCGCGCAGGGGCGTGATGAGGACGTTGGCCCAAAAACGCGATCCGTCCTTGCGGATCCTCCAGCCCTCGTCCTCGAACCTGCCGTCTCGAACGGCGAGCTCCAGCTCGCGCTGCGGCCAGGCCCTCTCCAGGGCCTCCGGCGTGTAGAAGATCGAAAAATGTCGACCGACGATCTCGTCGGCCCGATAGCCCTTGATCCGCTCGGCGCCCGTATTCCAGGTCTTGACCCGGCCCTGCGGGTCGAGGACGAAAATCGCGTAGTCGGACACGCCGTCGACGAGCAGGCGGAATAGTTGCTCGCTGCTTCCGATCCCGTCCTCGGCCCGCTCGGTCTTCGGCCCGGTGAGGTTGGCAGAATCCTGGCCGGCGTCGTGAATGCGTTTTAAAAATCCTGGATCAGACATCGGTTGATGCGGAACCGCACCTTCTCACCCGGTGGCCAAAACCGTCGGCTGGCGACGTCGCGCGGATGAGCCTGGCTCGGTCGGCAAAGTGGTTCGCTCGGTCCGATGAACGACGACACGCAGGAAACTCTCGCGAGCCGATTTTACTGCCTGGTTCCCTACGCCGCCAACCGAAGCTTCGAAGCCTGACCGTGGAAAACCACGATCGTGGTCGGTCGCAGATTCGGAACACTCCGACCGGCATAATCCAATCGGCCGGCGAAGCGTCGTGCGAGCCGCGCTGTTTGTTCCGCCCGGCCGGGGGGTAGGACCGCCCCGCTTGCGACGATCTACCCACTCGGGATCGTGCGGCGCGTGGGCGCCGTACACTTTTTTTGTCCGCTTCGGGCCATAGTTTACTTGGCGACAAGCGCGCAACACGATCTCACCATCTGGCCGGCCAGCGAAGGCGAATTCGCCGGTTTCCG